>JAWAXJ010000255.1:0-2537 GCA_038896955.1 Desulfurococcaceae archaeon | reverse complement strand
GTCTTCGCAGGTCTCCAAAGTTTGCTATCATAGCACTTAACACTCTCTCTGCTATGATCCAGTCTGTTCTTGAACAGTATTCCGTCTTAGGTCTTTGTAGGCTTCCACGAAAGGGGTTATCACGCTTCACACTGAACCATCTCTCCACAGTTTGCTACGGGTCTCGGAGTTCAGGGTTATCAGGACTTTTCAAGTATCCAGGGGGTTGTAAGTCATGGTTTACTTAGGTGGCGTTGAGAGCTATAAGCAACTAGTAAAAACCTATAAAACCCAAAGGAAAAGAAACAGCATCGTACTCTTGTATTGTGAGAACTCGTTGTAGTGTTTTAAACATGATACTACTAGAGTAAAGAGTTTCTATTGATTCAGCTCTATGTTAGTATTGAAGTTTATTTAATAAATTGCTTGATCTTCGTATGGTAGTGGTCGAGTATTATTTCGAAGAGGACTTCAGTCCACTCAATTAGCTTACTCTTGCTTTGAGGATCGAGTGTGGATGTTTTAAAGTACTCAAGGAGTAGAATTATAGATCTTGTATACTCATTTTTCTTTAACTTAGCTTGAAGTTCTTCGTCATCTGTTTCAAAGATGCTTTTGTACAATGGAAGGATTTTATCCACGCTCGGTCTCACTTCCTTACTTAAATAATTGTATACTTTTAGTAACTTACCCAATATGTTAATTATGGAGTCCGTGAATGAAATAATACCGTGAAGGTCTACTCTCGTGGAAGCATAGTACGTAGCGATCTCTTTCAGCTGTTTAAAGACCTCCTCCAAGTTAACTACGTCTCCTTTCACTACGTATAAATTGGCTCTTTCCAACAGATGATCAAGAGGGTCTTTCGAGATCCTTGATGCAAGATCCATAGAGATGTAGTCGCGGAGTTCCCTGACTATTTCACTAAAACTGGGTCTACTAGCTGGGTCTACTCGTAAACACTTGTTGATGATATCAGCTAGCTTCCTGTCATCGAGATCAACTTTGATATCATTCTTTACTCGTTTCACGTAGTCTTCTTCGTTCTTGAACAGTTTTTCTTGCGTGTATACCTCGTAGAGTATTACACCAAAGCTCCACACATCACTTTTTTCTGTAACAGCTTCTTGACCAAACCTGTATACTTCGGGAGCTGAGTAACATGGTGTAAATTTTCCACCCCAGTCAGCAACAGCAGGATAGTACTTACCTTGATCCTCTTTAACTAGTATGTTCTCCGGCTTAAGATCCCCGTGGTGTACACCAATGCTTGCAGCATAAGCCATTATCTTCGAGATCTTTAGCATGATCTTTAAGCGATCTAGCAATGACACGTTGATAATCGGGTTCTCGATCAAGAACCTTAGGTTCATTGGATAATACTCCATTACGATGTACGGTGCTGGCTGAACACCGTAATCCACTATTTTAACTACATAGGGTAAATCCTTAATCTTCTCTGAGAGTTTAGATACTCGCGCTATTTCGTTAATGAAGTCCTTATCGCTTCTTTCATACTTCTTTAAAGCTAAAATCCTCTCTTCTCCATTGATTACTTTTACCACTTTGTATACGCTTGCAGATGCTCCTCTACTTATTAATCCCAGAATCCTGTACTCTCCGAAGAACTTCTCAGAAGACTCTTTCACTTCAATAGAAAACTTCTTCTCCTTTGATGATCTCTTCCCAAGATACCTGTAGTTAACCCTTACCAACATTTCCCGCATATTTCTATTCGTAAACTTGAGCCTCACAGGTATAAGAGTTCTACCATTAACTTTTTCAATCCTCAATGGAGGAATCCCAGTGTTCAAGAACTCGATTACAACATCCTCTATTTGACTACTTGAAACAAGCTCTACATACACGTCTTCTTCAACTCCTAGTTCAAAAGACAATTTACTCAAATTGAAATCTAGTACAATACCAAGAACACTCTCGTCATTATTCAAAGCCTTAACTCTACGGTAATAAACAATCGGCTCAGCAGGACCTTCAACACCATACACTCTCTTCTTCTCAGTCAACTCTAATACCCCAGGAGATCATTAAGACTAAGGGCTTATAGTTTTTTTGTAAACATGCAACCACATTAATCCATGAAACAAATAACCCTTGAATACACCTACAATAAGCCTTGCATTAAAATCCACATCAATAAGGATCAAACAAAACCATTTAAATATATAGTTTATAAAGTAGGTATAACACAACGTTTAATTACACCACACTCTCATTATCTACTTTCCCCCTTTAGCTCCCCAAATACTCCTAAAACCTTTACAAGTAGGACAAACACCCGTACCACTGCATTTTCTACATGTAACAAAACCACTTCCCTTTGTTACTTCGTAAGCTCTATAAGAAGCACCTTTACCGCCGCAAGTCGCACACCCGTAATACCGTCCAATCTCATAATAATATCCATCTCCATTACATTTTGGACAAACCATTTTACCTGTTCCATTACAACTACTGCATTTTCCTGTCCCTTTACAGTCTGGACATAGTTCGTCTTCTCTAAACATGATAATGTCTAGGTTTGATGTGATATACAC
>JAWAXJ010000254.1:0-2547 GCA_038896955.1 Desulfurococcaceae archaeon | reverse complement strand
AAAAGCAACACGACCTCTGGAGGAGGGACTTCGTTGAACCCACTTTCACGTGGAAACGCACAGACGAGCTAACCGAGCGCGATTTCTTGGTTTTCCCACGCTATCCGTACAGGGATGTTGAGTATATCGACGTAGCTGACTGCGTGCCGTTTAAACTAGTTGAAAAAGACGGGTATGTGTATAAGCAGAATAAGGTCAACCACGTCGAGTACTGGGTCCCGCGGAGGGTTAAGCTGGATAGCGGCTTCATGACACTCGTTGGACTGTACCTAGCCGAAGGCGACAGCAGTGGTGGGTGGAGACTGAACTTTAGCTTTGGAAAACATGAGTCTAAACTGGCTGAATACTGTGCACGACTCTTAGAAGACAAGCTAAACCTATCTCCAAAAATCGAAGAAACAGATACAGGTTTACTTGTCGGAGCAGGAAATGTCGTGTGGGCGACTGCATTTAAAAACCTCTTCGGCTCCAACAGCTATGATAAACACGTACCCAGCTACTTCATGCAACTTCCACCATCGAGACTGTACCCCATGCTATGGGGGTTAACGGTTGGAGATGGAGGTGTGTATAAGTATAACATCAATATAGTAAGTACCGCGTCTATGAAGTTGGCACACCAGGTGCGTTTCATGTTGTTTAACCTGGGACTACTCAACTCGTTAAACGTTTACAGCACGCCGTGGGAGTGGACGTATAAGGGGAAGACTAGCAGAGGTGTTGGAATGTGTTATAGAGTTGATGTAAGCGGAGACAGCGCTAGGATTTATGCAGAGAAGACTGGTCTAGCGTATTATGGTGGGAAGCGGACGTCGGGTAACTTCGGCTACGTCACAGACACATATGTGTTGATTCCAATCAAGAAAATCGAGAAAGTCCCGTACGTAGGCTATGTTTATGACGTAGTTAACGTGGGTAGCTCGAACAGTTTCCTAACACATACAGGTATAGTACATAACTGCATGAGTAAGCATCTGGGTACAGCCAAGATATTGATGCGTGAAGCACTGCAAAGGGCTGAGAAAGGTGAGCCATCTGAGTCTGTATTGGCTAAGGTTAGGGGCGCATATGAGGAGCTAATGGGAGCTGAGGACGATAGTCAGGCCATAAACGATGAAGGTATTAGGAGGTTGAACTCATTAACACGCGATTTACGTAAGTGGTTCTTTGATAGTGGACTGCTGACAACTGTAAATAAAGCTATGATAGCTGAAGGCTTTAAACGCGTCTCTGAGCTAAATGAACAAGTGTATAGAGAACTCGAGCTGAGGAAGGAGCGTCTGAGAGAGTTCATTGGCAAAGCTAAGAAGAAGTTAGAGCAGTTGGAGGAGAGTTTAAGTGCCAAGTAGACAGATGCATGAACTGTTTGACAAGCTATTCTTTAACAAGAAACACAGTAAAGTGCATAAGCTGTTAGACTTACCGTCAAGCTTCCTCGGCACTAAGCATAGAACAATACTTCACGATGAGTTGCAGGCACTGCTGTTAGGATATGTCATCGATGGTCCTGAAGGTGCTTTATCTGCACTGTTACACATTTGGTTAGACAAAAACTTCAAGTAGCAGTTTAAGTAAATATCATATAGGTGGTTAGATTGGATGACCCTTCACCTGAGCCCGCTTGGTTTAGAGCTCTGAAAAGGTTAGCGCCTGCACTGGATACTGTTAGAGTTGTGCCACTGTGTATGGAGCTAAGTAAAATCGAGCATGAAATCGCATCGCTGGCTAGGAAGGCACTTGACACTGCCTCATGGAAAGATCTAGCTGGATATGCAGATGAGCTTGTTGAGCTTTCAAGGTTTAAGGAGCTGACCTGCAAGTCATAATGGTGAGCTTCATGTCGATCTCTGAGAAGCTCTGTCGCAACTTGATAGAGTTCCTTGGACCAGAGCTCGTGAGGTGCTGGGCTGACACTATTGACTATCAGAGACTAGACACGTATTCTAGGATGAAAGAGAGGAAGATGACTGAGTGGAGAGCTTACTATACCGGCAGTCTGTGGGTGAATGAGAGGAAGGGAACAGTTGATGCTGGCGATGTGGTTGGACTCCTAGAAATGGCAGATGAACTAGCTAGAAGAGTTAGAGGTTTCGGTTGTAGAGTCACTGAGATTCATAGGTACCCTCAATTTGGAACTGCACATATACACCTAACAGAGTGTCCGGTTAAAGGTAAGGAACGCGAGTTCGCTAGACTGATAACAAGATAACACATGATCATAATACATTTGTGATAAAAATAGAGAAAAGTTTTGCAGAGATGTTTACGAAATGGTCGCTGTATCAGAGCCTAACTTTGACCTGCCATCTTCTCCTTGTATCTCTCGAACCACTTCTCTTCCTTGCCTCTGACAGCAGCGTCAAAATCAGCAGCTGAGACAGCAGCTACACCCTCTCTATATGCAGTCAGTCTGTCAGGATTGCATGTCTTGACACCTAGAAACTCTGCGACCCCCTTGCAGTACGCAGTCTCTTTGCCAGTCACACCTTGCTTCCACTTCTCGCCCTTGACCTTCCTCGCCCACTTCTTCTTAGCTAGCTCAACCCT
>JAWAXJ010000253.1:0-2558 GCA_038896955.1 Desulfurococcaceae archaeon | reverse complement strand
TCGAGGGTGGAGATGTTCAAGACACAACACGCTATATTGTAACAGGTGTTAAGACGAAGAAGCCACCAAGATCAGCTGTTGTAGTAAGCGAGGAGGTTCTTCCACAGCAGGTTAGAGAACTCGTTTACACCGTTTAGCGTGAGTGCTTCTTGACAGAGGATGCTGTGAACCTGGTAAAGAGCAATCTAAGCAAAGCAGTCCACGAAAAGCAAGGACGCTACACGCTGATCGTCGGTGAGTTCAACGGGGTTAAAGTAGTTGTTTGCATAGCCGAGAACTACGCTAAGGTCATGCTCGAGGAAGACGTACCAACACTCAACTGCAGAGAAGCCGAGTACAGTCCAGCTGGTTTATACGCGTTCTCCGAGAAACCAGAAAACCTCACATCAAAGATAGCAGAGAAAATAAGTACACTGGTCTCTAGAAAACGAAGACTCAATTAATCTTTGCTCGTAGATCGAACATCTGTGTTCTTAATTCGGATCTAATGTCTTTCTTCGAATTGAGCTCGAATAATTAAGAATGCACAATCGAATAGTGTTCACTCTTTGCCTCTAGGATAACTGTGAAGAACTCAAAGTGCTGTACGGTTTAACGTACTATCTCAAGCAGAATATTCCAAAAATTAATAAATTTACCTTGTGAAAATTGATAAGCGGGATAGAGTTTGCCTATACCGAAGTATTTGTCAATAATAGTTCTCGTTACTCTACTCGCAACGGTTCTCGGTGTGGTTTTGTGGGGTACCTTAGGTTTTATTAGGTGTGAAGTCGAGTTTGTAGGTTACGAACTGGAGTACATGAATCCGTACTACATGAGGTTTTACATATTGGTCAAAGTCACGAACCCCAGCTGGACCAAGGTGACGGTTAATCGTGTTGATTGGAGACTGTACTGGAAGGGTAAACTCGTTGATGGGGGTTCTTACAAAACTTATTATGAGGTACATCCGGGTGCGTCAACATTTATTCGGGTGCCAGTTGAGCTCCATCGAAGCGACCTTATTGAAAAGATAGGGATTGATGCGCACATAATATGGGAAGAAGCAGAGAACAGGTCATTGCTATGGAGTGTAAGCGGTAAGGTCTACGTGGCAGTAGCGTACTGGGAGCACGAGTTCAGAGGGTAAGAAACCGGCGGGAACACCCAAGAAGCACGTACTTTTAGAATTTGAAATGTGGGGTGCTCTGAGGAGTAGAAAAGATCTAGAACATGAGCCGAGAACAAAAGTAAGACTATAAAATCAACTGCACAGATTCGAACCCATACAGAAGAGCTGAATTCTCAGCATTTGGCATTCTCCTCGCACCACTGATGAGATCTTGTTTAGTTTGTCTGATCGCATTATGGATAAAAATGAGAAAGAAAACAAAAACTGAAGAAATAATTTACAGTACAATGCACGTTTGATTTAATATGGAGTTGCATTGAAGATTACACGTAGATGCTGTTTCGAGAGGACAGGAAGATAAGATTTGAGTTTTCGTTGTTACAGGATCAGGGGTTGTTTATGGAGAAAGATCTGCTTGAGCTACTAAGAAAGATGTTCGGCACAGATCTCGAGAAGAAAAGGGGTAAGGAGGGCCTAGTGCTCGAAAAGATAGAACCTGATTCACCGCACGGGATCTACGTGTACGATTTCTCAGCTGAGAAGTGGGTTCTCAAGCAAGTATCAGGCAACCCGAATCTACCGTGGGGTGATGGTTACTACCTGATATACTTCGATAACGCTAGGTGCCCAGCCTGCAGGTCCTATGATAACCACTGGTTTCCGTTCGTTAAGATATTCGGTGGAATGTTCAAGGAGTTCAACTACGTGGTAGTACTCTGCGATTGGTTCGCACGTGAGTGCGTTTCCGAAGCAGCAAGCTCAGCATTCAAGAAGTTCGATATACATGCTTCACCAACAACACTCATACTTCAGGTTGTTAACGGGCAGATAGTTAGGAAAGAAGAGATGAGTGGCGTTAAGAAGTTAAACGAGCTACTGGAGAAGGTTACAGAGTTCACCAGGGGATCTACCATTGCAAAACCCACCTGATGTTCACAACGAGAAACCCAGGTATCCTTTGAGAATATGTAGAGCTGGAATTAAGGGAGTAAAGCTACTACCAGTTAAAGTAGGCAACTACTGGATTACACCTTTACTCAGCGTTCTCGTAGATTTACCGGAAAACTTGAGAGGAGTGCACGTATCTCGATTGTACAGAACTGTGTACGAAGTTTTCACAGCTATGGGTAAACTGGACTACGAGTTTCTCGATGCTCTAGCAACAAAGCTTCTAGAAGTCCACAAGGCGTCATCAACTGTGGATGTTGAAGTTTCAGCGAACGTAGTAGGCAAAGGTAACCTGGAGTTCTCGGCGCACAGAGGCATATCAATGAGACTAGTGAAGAACAGAGATGGCGGAAAAACTATGTTCTCCTCGGTTTCCTTCGTGGTAGTAGCTGCATGCCCCTGCGCTCTCACTGTATCCGAGCACATGTACTTGAAACCCTATACGCATAACTCCAGAATGAAGGTCGTAGTTACGCTGAGATCAAAAGATTACGTGCCC
>JAWAXJ010000252.1:0-2576 GCA_038896955.1 Desulfurococcaceae archaeon | reverse complement strand
GGGTAGGGCATGTTGAGGCTGGTCTTAGGAGCTATGATTGGAGGATGCCGGAGGAGCATAACAGGAGAATGGTTGACCACATATCAGACTACTTGTTCGCTCCTACTGAGTTAGCTAGGAGAAATCTGGAGGAGGAGAGAGTGCTTGGGCAGATATACGTAACTGGCAACACTGTGATAGACTCTCTTGAAATTTACTTCGAGAAGGTCTTAGAGGTAGAGAGAGTATTGTTAGAGCAAGTAAAGTTCGATGAGTACGCACTAGTAACATTCCATCGTGCTGAAAACGTTGACGACCCAAAGAACCTCAAGAACTTTATAGAGATCCTGAGGAGATCTCCTATCCCGATAGTCTACCCCCTACATCCAAGAACAAGAAGAAGACTAGAAGAATACGGTCTCCTCACAATGTTGAACAACGTAAGCCATGTCCAAATCACTCCACCACAAGGCTACTTCGAGTTCCTAGCTTTATTGAAAAACTCGAGGCTCGTTATGACTGATTCTGGCGGGATACAGGAAGAAGCTACTCATCCCAGAATAAAAAAGCCTGTCTTAGTGTTGAGGAGCTCTACCGAGAGACCTGAAGCTGTTAGAGCGGGTTTCGCCCGAGTAGTTGGTTTAAACCCGAGTGTTGTGTTAGCAGAGCTGGAGAAAGTGATTTCGCACTCACTGGAGCTACCTAGTGAGTCACCGTTTGGTGACGGTAGGGCGGCGGAGAGAATAGTGAGTGTTGTCGAAAGAGAGGTAACTTAGTCTAACTTCTCTCTCCTTAACTCGAAAACCACAGTACCGCCGGTAGTGTAGGGTCTTCCAGGATCGGGGCACTGAACATATCCTACACCATCTTCTGTACCGATGCCTAGCTCACGAGCTGAAACTCCTTTCAGGAACGGTAGTAGGAGGCTGGACATCCCCACTAAGGCGTGGAGACATATCCTCGTGTTTGGCTGTGGCGGTACGTAAAACTTCTCGACTACGAATTCGTCACCGAGCTTAAAGCCTGAGGCGCAAGACCCTTTAACCTCCTTCACCACGATCCTGACTCTATAACTCAAACGCTATCACCACACCTTTATCTACCATATCTAGCTAGAAAAGACTTCCTAATCCGTTAAAAACATGTTTTCGTATCTCCAATAGCTCCAGATGTCACCAGCTCCATAACCATACATATGACATCACCACTGCGTAGACGAGTACCCCCATAGCTAGTATATCTGACATCTCCTAATAGGAGGTATCAGATTTAGCGTAGACCAGGAGTAGGTGGAGTGTGGGAAGTTAACTCACTGGAAACTTTCCAGTAACTGGAAAGTTTATGGTGGTCTGTCCATTAGAACTCCTCATTCTCTTACGTGGATAGTTTCCAGTTACTGGAAAGTTTCCAGTGAGTTTCATTAGGTCTGCTGATTCAGGAGTTAGTAGCCAAGCTATTTCACCAACCACTTGATTCGGCACCACTCAACAGCAGGAGGGCTAACGATGGAGTACTGGGGGCTGTTTTCTTTTTGATATTCATTTGTTTTTGTTTATATGCTTTGTATCTATTCACTGTTTTTCCGTTCTGAAGGTATCTGAGTGCTATTAGGTATGCTGACGCTGTGTGTTTGTCTAGACCGTGCTTCTTCATTACAGTACTGTGTGCTGGTGAGCTCGGTATTACAGTCGTGAGTGAAGTCTAACGCAGAAATCCTCGTCGCTTATTAACAACTAGATGTCTCCGGCTTACTTAGTCTCGCTTATTGTCCAGCAGTACTGTCTGCGGTGGTTTTAATGTACTCTAAATTCGGGGCGATGACGCTGTGAGATACACCACAAGTGCTGCAGAAGCTAGGTTCGTAATTACGAGTGCACGAAACATGCTGAGGCAAGCACGTACTTCATAGATGTTTGTCTCAACTTGAATCACTATCTCTACTACCGCTTGAGCCGTGATCCTCTGTTATGTATCTACCCAGTAATTTAGTATTAGCGGAACGGTTTTAGAGTTGCTACGAGAGCGGTATCTATCATGCCTTGTGAAGCTGTTTCGTTTTTCACATCTGTTCGTATTGGTTGATATTGATAGAAACGCCTATAAACACCTTATACAGCGATATATGTGGAGGTAGCTGGATGAGGGGTTCGAGAGCCGCCATCTATAGCATTACAGCGGCTCTCCCCTAGATACTCAAGATGTGGGGTGCCCGGGGTCACCCTAAACACCTCCAAGGGTGATGCAGGCCCAAGGCCGATGCAGGAGAGAAGGGATGAGGCAATTATATCACCTAACATAAACCTACTGAGAGCTGAACCCCTGCTGTACTTGTAGATCCAAATGTCCATGATTTCGTAGCCCTCGAATCTTCCATAGAGCCATGTAGTTACACCTAATAGAAACACGAAGAGGCCGATAAACGCAGTAACTAGCCCTACGAGAGGTGCATGTGGAACATACGAGAAGGGTAGATACACTACACACCCCAGCTTTAAAGTTGAGGGGGAGAGTTCGAGTAATGGCAACCAGAGAGTTCTTAAAACTCCTAAACCTGTTAGAAAGAACATAGCGTGCGCAAAATAACCAAACGTAGGGAT
>JAWAXJ010000251.1:0-2620 GCA_038896955.1 Desulfurococcaceae archaeon | reverse complement strand
AAGACCCGAGAAATCCCCATCTGTGAACGTTCCTGTTCTAACTATGACACTGTTCCAGACATCCCTGGCAACGTCCTCTACATTGTACCACGGTGCTTCCAGTGGTCTGGTTATGCCTCTGTAAAGCCTGAAGTCCGCCACAGGGTTGAACCTGATCGCCTTGAACAAGGGTGCTACAGTGTAAACTCTACCACCAGCTGTCACCGTTGTATTGATGGGTTTACTCCACTCACCTTCGCTGAGCACAGCGAAGGCTTTTGTCAAGTCTTTTTCAGGTGCTATTGCAAGCTTGTCGAAGAGGTCATCTCCGTCGGTGTCCACAAGGTAAAGATACCACGTTGTATCACCTATTCTAATAGTTGATTCAAGAGCCTTCGAAACACTGCCTAGTACGGATTCTACACCTGTCCAGTTGACTGCTTCTGTGAAGTTTATGTAGGTTGCACGTGGAACACTCGTGTTGGTTGTGTAGAGCGTTGAGGCTGTGAAAACAGCTGATGCATCGTATATGTTGAACAGTATGCTTCTAGTTACATTCCATGCTGGAGGAGTGCTCTGGGGGAACGAAACCACTATAGATCTTAAGCCATGCTTATCTGCTGTAATCCATACAGGCTCTGCTTGTAGATTAAAGCCGCTGAACCCTGAAACAGTGGATGTTACCGTTGTTCCAGGTAAGTGAATAGCGTTTCCAACTATTCCGTTAACACCGGGTGGAGCACCTGTTGATATAGCTGCGTGAGCTACAGCTGTTGCAGACGGGTACACTGTTACAAGCTCAGCGTACACTCCGCTCCCGAGTACTCTAGCTATGTTCGGCAAAACCCCTTGCTCAGCTAGCATGATCAAGTGGTCGAATCTAACAGCATCAACACTTAAAACTACGACTTTAAATCTTTGCCCCTCGCTACCAACGCTCACCGTGTAGTTGAGTGCTGAGACTGCTAGGAGTGAAACTACGAGGAGTAGTGCTAGCGATGTCCAAGCCTTCAAATCGTACACCCCTACGAGTCAACTCTCAACCGGGTTAAACTTATAAGATTTAATACATCAGTTGTTCGGAAGCGAGAAGAATAGTTAGAGTTTTACCAACGTGAGCTAAGCTCATCGGTGAGCTTTACAACTCTGAGTATGCCTGTGATTGTTAGTTTTGTAACAGCTAGATAAGCTGTTGAGAGTCTTCGGAGTGATGGATTATCACCTTTAACCATAACGGTTACAAGGCTTGTTTCGGTCTTCCTGAGCATGTTTGCCACAGTTCGTTCACCAACTCTGTCTATTCCATCGGTTACGAGAACAATTGTCGACTTCTCCGCGTGAGCGCTTTCTATATCCTTGAGTGCTGTGAGCAGTGCTCTCGTGATGTCCGTTCCACCCGAGCTTTTAACTCTCGCGATGTACTCGAAGGCTCTGGTAACCTCGGTTAAACTCCGCGCTCTCCTTACTACAACCAGCTGGTGTGGTTGACTGTCGAAGAACCTTGCGTAGAAGTCTCTCCCGCTCTTAACAGCCTTAGCGTAGAGTGCTAAAGCAACCGCTTTAGCCCAGAGCATTTTCTCACCCTCCATGCTACCGCTCTTATCTATCAACACGTAGACAGGGCCAAGCGAGTACTCAATACCCTTCTCGTAGAGAAGCAGTCTACCGGTTGCTAGCTTAGCGTAGAACAACAGGGATGGATATGCAAAGTTCCTTGGTGAAAGCCTTTCAACATCGAAACCAAGCTCGTATCCTAGCTTTTCACCACGCTTAGACCTTGAGTACGCTCTACGTGGTACTATGTCCCAGTGCTTTACACCCTCAAGGTACTTGAGAACCTCTCTGACATCAGCTTCTCTTGCAAGCCTCAGTAGCTCTAGTCCGTAGTCCTCCACCGAGAAGCTACTCGTGGAACCCGGTTGAAGACCCTCAACAAGGTTTCTAACCTTGCTCACGGCTTCAACCTCTCTGTAAGCCGTTGCTATAGCATCCTCCACCGTGCTTGAACCACCCTCGTCTACAGGAGGTTGGTTTTCACCCATGGTTCTCCTGTGGTACTCGGAGAGGATCACTGCTGAAGCTATCAAGCTTGTGAGAGTGTCGAGAACTGTTCTACTCCTGAGCAGTGCACCAACCCTGGTGCTTAGAAGACCGGTTACAATGCTCTTCGACAAGGAGTGCTCTGCATCCTCCCTGATCACCGGTGCTGGAAGATACAAAGCGTAGAACACGTCCACGGCAACCACTAAGTCCACGGACACCCCGTTGCCCGAGAGCAACCGGGTTAGTCTAAGAACTTTTTCACCTCTGTACTCTACGAGTGGACTAGTGTAGTCTACTCCGCTGAGAACACCCTTCCTCATGAGTAGTCCTCGTTGACTCGTTTAGCTAAGCAACACTCCGTTTCAACTATTCCCTCACACGCTATTAAGCACATGCGCATCCATGAGGCGGGTGAACCGTGAAGTAGCCTGAGCACTCTCAGATAGCTAGTCTACTCTTCAAGTCGTCTATTACAACCCCTATCTCAACTACTAGGTTTTGAGCTTTCATTCTAACGTAGTCGTCTGTAACACTGCTCGCTATTTTCTTGAGTTTCTCCTGAGCTTTCTCAAGTCCACGCAAGTACTCCAGCAACCTT
>JAWAXJ010000250.1:0-2650 GCA_038896955.1 Desulfurococcaceae archaeon | reverse complement strand
ATCTCTGATATAACGTCGTTTTTGAATGCTGCTGTCGGTGAACCTGATACATTCACACGTTTAGAATTTAATATTAGCGACTGGCCAACATCGAGCATCATATGTTTTCCTCCTCAGCTATTAAGAGCAACAAAAGCAGTAGTAACAGAACGGGTATCCACCATGGAAACACGGTTGCTGGTTTTTCTTCTTGTGGTAGGGGTTCTACTACTAGGTCGTCAGACATTGTGGCATCAGTATATACATCATACTGTTCAACGTTAAGCGTCACAATCTCTTCTTCTACAGTAAGGTCAGCTATAGCTACTGAATCTAGTAGAACGTCATACTCGGCTGTTGACAGCAGTGTTTCTTCTACAGTAAGGTCAGCTATAGCTACTGAATCTAGTAACCTGTCGTACTCCTGTGACATATTATGGTCTCGCTAAAATGTACACTCTATATGTTTTTGCTGTGCTGGGTGCTTGTAACGTTATAGTGTAATTTCCGCCACTATCAGTGCTTGTCGATCCTTGACCGACAATGGTTAATGATTCTGGATCAACGATTAACGCATAGATTGATTTATTGGCGAAAGGTTGCCCATCTATACTTGTAACTTTGCCAGATATTGTAAACTGCGCTCCAGGGTTGACTTTCTCTGGGACGGTAACTTCGATATATCGTGCGTTTGTATGCGGCGCCCCACCTATTATGTTAAGCGTGAAAGGTGGTAGGCCAGCTATCAGTTCATTGTACTCACTTTGTGTTAGTACCCTAGGGGTGAGCTTGCGTATCATCTGCGCGTATTCACTATCAGATAATCCTGCCGGTGCCCTGAAGTGGCGACCTATAGCAAGATACGTTTTACCAGCGTACAGAGTTCTATCACCGTAGGGATACAGCATTAACGATATGCCTGCAACGTAGCCCGACATCCTGCATAGTCTACAGTTTTTCGCGTCAATCGTTATGTTATCATCTGTATAGAATGCGATAACCTCGAAACCGGTTGCAACATTGTTGAAAACGTTCACGTACCCGTATGCCGGCGTGTACTCCCACGTTGTCGTTGCCGGTGACGTGTACACCCCTACGCTATCATCCGGCCTGACGAAAACAACCCTGTTTCCCGATTCGTTGAGCTCCCACCTGATCTTTGCGTACAAATTCATGTTCAAATCCGGTGTCGCCACGCTTCCGCCAACTCCGTATGAATACATGTCAACAAATGGCTTAACGTGACCTATTATGTACCATTCATCGGTATTTGAATCATATATATATGTTGCCGAGCTTTCAGCGCGTATTTGCCATTTTGTATGGTGTTTCAACACGAAATTTGATATCAATATGAACTTTACTTTATCGTTTTGATCCAGCGCGTACCCGATGTATGATGCGAACGGTACTGTACCGTTTGTCCATGTATTACCGTATGGGTCGCTATCATAAACGTCGAAGACAAGGTCAACTTTCAGGCACGCCGACGATGCGTTAACACCATACCGGTTTATCGACATGATCGTGAAGTGCTGCTGCAAAAACGGGTTGATCCAATCATCGCTGTCTACAGGAGATGGTATACCTAAGTAAAACTTCGGCCTATAGCAGCCTAACTCCTGCATCTCTATCTTATATAGCTCGTATGGAAATGTCTTGTTGGATCCTACCGGTGACGTTCTGAAAATCATATTAGCAGTATCAACATCATACCTGCTTTCATTAACCGGATAAAAAAGTGCATACTGACCAGGGTTAAGCTGTATCGTGTTACCGCTTACTGTACCGGTTGTATAGTATGTCATGTCCTGAGACGCGGGTGGCATATTAACGGAAAACGGTATATTAGATGTATACCTAGTGCCACCCGAGTAGTAGTAACCCGTGTTAAATATAAGTATTTGATTATACTTTCTGACCAAGAATGCCACAACCTTTGTTGACCCATCTGTCAGCTCGATAGGTATAAAGTAACCACCGTATGCCAAGTGCGCATAAGTTAGCGCATTACGTGGAAAAGCTGTCGTCGGATTAGATTCGTTGACATGATCCCACGCCTCTTCAAGCGAAAATATGCGCTGGCCAACGCCGCTGACTGGATCCCACCATCTGAAGTACTCTGAAAATCGTGTAGGTATCGCTATTTTATCGTCAGCAAGGTATAATGTCTGATTTGGAAGGCTTACATCGCCATACACTCGCTTGCCAAAGTGCTTCCATATGTACCATTTAAGGCTTGGATCGTTAAGCCTCTTCAGCAGCCCTTTCTCTGACACTTTCCATCACCATAACAGCCTGAGTAATATAGATATTACAGATAATAGTAGTGCCAGTATGGCGAACACTTGAGTCTTTTTAATGCTCTCTTCCATGCCTTCTAGGGTCTCTGACACCTTTTTAACGTATAGCTCATAGCCTTCCATTTTGACAGCCACTTCGGCCAGCTTAGCAACGACATCTCCGGCTGTTTGTATCTTCTTTAGTTCAGGTTGAGAAACGCTCTCTTGCGCCGGAGGCCCGTACACTAGTTTGAAGACTGCGTCTATCATTTTATCCAATTTGTCGCCCATCATTTCTCACCCTCTTCCAGTTCCCGATATAGGTCTCGTATCAAGTCTAACCCGATCGCCAGTCTGGCTGTTGTCAGTGTATCGTTGATCATCGATTG
>JAWAXJ010000249.1:0-2654 GCA_038896955.1 Desulfurococcaceae archaeon | reverse complement strand
ATAGCATTGAGAGGTTGCGACAGGTTTTAAGCTATGGGGACTACAGGGGTGAGCCCGGGTTATTTGTTGTAACAGTGCAGAAGTTCCAGCCGAGCGAGTTCGAAGAACTCGAGAAACTCCTAAAAGCTGTCGCAGACAGCCGACCCGAGACAATAGTGAATAGAGAAGATGTCGTGGTTTTCGTAGATGAGGCTCATAGAACACAGTATGGTGTTCTCGCGGAGCAAATGATGAGATTGCTGAGGAGAGCCAGCTACTTCGCTTTCACCGGGACACCTGTTCCGAGGAAAAACCCCCTCAAGAACACTTTTGCTAAGTTCAGTCCACTGGACGAACTGTACCTTGATAAGTACTTCATCTTAGACTCAATCTCAGATGGATATACTGTTAAAATTGCTTATCAACCAGGTCCCTTCGACTACAAGTTGAACCGTGAACTACTCGAAGAATTCTTCGAGTCGGAGTTTGATGAACTCCCGGAGGAGGTGCGGGTTGCAGTTGAGAGAAAAGTGAGCAAGGAGCTGGATATTAAAAAATTCAAAGTATTCTTAGAGGATAAGAGAAGAATAGACCATATAGCTGAGTACATAGTAAAACACTTCAAAGAAAATGTTGATGGTAAGTTTAAGGCAATGGTTGTAGCAGCTAGTAGAAAAGCCTGTGTTCTCTACAAAGAGGCGTTGGATAAGTATCTTCCACCCGAGTACAGCGAGGTTGTAATATCCTTTCAAGCTCAAGAAAGGGATAAGGAAATATTGGAGTATAGGAGTAAACTACTAGAGAAATACCATGTCCGCGACCCGGAAGAAGTTATCAAGAAAATCATCGAGTCCTTTAAGACAGAGAATAATCCGAGAATACTAATCGTAACAGACATGCTTATAACGGGATTTGATGAGCCGAAGCTTCAAACAATGTATCTAGATAAGCCTCTAAAGGGGCACAGACTTCTTCAGGCAATAGCAAGAGTTAATAGACCATACCGAGGCGTCAAGGAGTATGGATTAGTAATAGACTTCGTGGGTGTATTCGATGAGCTTGCAAAAGCATTTGTGATGTACGAGGAAGAAGACCTCAGAGGTGCGGTATTCAACGTAGAAAGTGTAATTGCTGATTTCAAGCGAACTCTTCAAGAACTACTTGAACTCGTTGGATCTAGACCCGAAGTTGGAGTTGCAGGAGGTGAGGTAGAGTTAGAGTTATTTAAATACGTTAAGAAAAAAGCCGAGATATTAGCACGTGATAAAGATCTGGAAAGAATGTTCACCGAGAAATACAGGTATTTACGTAGGCTTTACGAGCTTATCTACACGAAGCTTGAAAAAGAGGATATCTTGAATTATAAATGGCTCTCAGACATCTACATGTACTACGTGAAGAACTTCGTTGGTGAAGGTCGAGAAGAGGAGTTAGTTAAAACCTACTACGCTAGAACTCTTCAAGCCATTAGTCAGTCTCTGAAGATTATAGAGAGGGAGTTTGAACTTACGCCCTTGAAGATAGACGCAGAGTTCTTTGAGAAGTTCGTTTATGACAAGTCCTTAAGCGATGATGAGAAAGTTGCTTCATTAATTATGGGTTTATCGCGATTTAAGCTATACGCGAAAAGCGACCCGATATACATCCACGTGGTTGATAAAATCGAGAAGCTTTTATTAAAGTGGAGGAGTAAGCTGAAGACCAGTTTAGAACTATACAAAGATGCCTTGCAACTATGGAGAGAAATATACTTTCTTAAAGATGAGTTTGATAAGCTACAGCTATCACCTCTCGAGTTCTTAATATATAGAACACTAGTAGATGCGGGATTTAACAAAGCTATCTCAGTAAACACAGCTAAAGAATTAATAGAGAAGATAAAGAACAAGGTGAGTGTGCCCAGTTGGGTGCAAAATCCTAAGCTATATAGGGACGTTGAAAAAGACATAGCACTCGCAGTCCTGAAGGCTAAGAAGTCCACGAATATAAGAATGGAACAAAGTAAAATGATCTCTCTTATAAAAGAATTAATTGAGAAGGTGAAAAGCATTGAGTCAAAGTAAGAAAGTACAAAATATATCTATAAGGTACTTTAAAAACTCAGCTGTAAAGATCATTGTAAGCCCCAATGAAGTTGAAGTACATTTACCCGAGGGTTACGATGAGTTGAAAGCTAAGGAGATTGTTAACAAGTACGAGCCATGGATAGAGAGAAAACTACGAGAGCTCTTGGAACTAGTGGAGCTCTCCAAGCAACTAGAAGTGGTTAATAGGAGTGCAGAAGAGTTGAGACAACTAGCCAAGAGCTTCGCGGACCAAGCTGCAAGAGAGGTGTTGGGTATTTCTAATCCCTGTAGAATCGTAGTGAGGGATATGAGTAGGAAATGGGCAAGCCTTAGTGAAAGAGGGATGTTAACCATTAATAAGCTAGCTCGTTACTTACCGGACGCACTGGTAAAGTACATAATCTACCATGAAATATGTCATCTCTTAGAGAAGAAACACAACAAGAGATACTGGTCATGTGTTGAGAAAACAATTCCTAACTACGAGGAACTAGAGTACAAACTGCGAGCTTACGAGGCTAAGCTGAAAACGAGAGAAGCTTTAACATGAAAACTCAACCTTAGGGTTCTAAAATCATATTACTGGAAAGAGCAGGCCTCATCAAGTGT
>JAWAXJ010000248.1:0-2678 GCA_038896955.1 Desulfurococcaceae archaeon | reverse complement strand
CGCCCCATTCTCTACATAGTTTAAATATCAGCTCACGCTCTTTAGACTCAAGATCGTCCTTGCTGTTATTGCTCTGGTTGAGGTATGTACTGATTAAGTACTTAACAACCTCATTCAAGTTCTTGAAGTTGTGTTTATATTTTATTTGTAGTAGAGCTATCTTTACGTCTTTATCAACGGCAATAGTTGTTAGCTTATCCAAAGCCATACATACACCACCTAGAGCCATTCTATTATTATAGTATCAAGCAAATCGCCGTGACGCTCTATGACCTTTTCGCATATAGCATACGTATCATCTTCATAGACTTTACACTTGTAGCCGTCAGCCAGCAATACTGCTGTGTGCCTCTTTGCTGTATCTATGTCTTTGACCCTAATAATCTTTATCGGCATACAGCTCACGCTTCAACAAATCTCTATACTGTCTTATTGCGTAGATTAAAGCGTTCATTATTTCAATAATCTCTATCAACTTTTTCTTCTGTTCATGGCTCTGGACATACTTTAGCTCTACTATTAGAGAACTACGCAAGTACTTAATCATATTCTCAATATCGCCCCAAGTTTCGATTACGTAGTTCTTCATTATTCCAGCCTCACGTGGAGAACTAACCCATTCCCTTCCCAGTCTAACCTAACTTTCTTAACGTCATATAATAGTACTTTAGGCAAGTTCTCATTATCAAACATTTTATAGCCGTCCTCAAAGATGACTATGTTATTAGTTCTATATACCGCACCGGATACTATTACTGTTATTTGCTTTTGGCTATCCCGTTTGATGGTTACAAGCACCATTATTCATCCCTCAACTGCATCAAGTAACAGTATCCGTATCCATCAAATACCCTAGTTACGCTTTGAACCCTCCGCAATATGTCCAAGACTTGCTCAACATCGAAACGTATAAAGAAGTGTATGGCTGTTATTGTTTCACCTAACTGCTTGCCCTCTTTTAATTCATCTAACACAAGTGCTATCACCTTACCAAGATCTCTACTTATGGTACCTTTTACCTCTTCCGGAGAGTAGTCTATCATGATGTCGTAGTTATACCAGACTTCCTCAAGTTCCTCATAAACGCCAGCCAAAGTCTCCACGACCTCGCATGTTGTAGACATCGGCGTGAAGCTATAGAGCACTCCTAAATCTATCTCCCTGTATGTGAACTTAACTCCCTCTGTTTCTATAATTCTCACATCTATGATACTACTTTTTGCCTCCATCACGTCTTCACCTTGAATCTGTGTTGACAGTTGGGGCAGGTTACACTCTTTAGCCTGCCCTTGTACAACCACCTATAACCGCATTTCGGGCATTCCACCCATACGACACGGGGGTTGGACATGTGTTTCACCAAGTAGTAGTAGTAGAAGTAGTATTTAAGATTTTCGGTGTGTATTACGTAGAAAACTCCCGTGAGTTGAGGGATTTAAAAACCCCGTTTATAAGCTTTTTGTATAAAACTACTTTCTAAAAACAGTAAATACAACCGAGAACGGTACTACTAGATACACTAGAAAATATGTGATAAATACTAGAACTATAGATAAGTCTATCTCCACGTACCTAACCGTCTTCTCGATCGAGTTTGACGTTTGGTTATGTACAAACTCCGTTATCGGGAATCGGAGAGTGAAAATGTCTGAGTGTCTTGACACAAATGATTCAACCAGACTGATAAACTGCGGGGATAGAGGTATGAATATACTAAAGTATAGTATCAGTATTAAGATACCAGCCAGTATCCTCTTCACCGCACGTGAGACCATACCACCACCCAATAGATGTTGTTGGTGACAACAAAACTGTAGAATGCCAAAACGGGCAACACAGAGTATGTAATCAACTTTTTCAGCTTTGGGTTAGGTCTTTGTTCTACTAGACTATATGCTAGATAAAGCAGAACACCAACTAAAGCAGTAGACATAAGTTTTATGAAGAGAAAGCTATCTGGTTTGAGTTTGTTGAGTAGCGGATTTGCCTCTGGTATACCTAAAAAGTAAACCCCAACATAACTTAGAAGGGTATCTAATAGCATAAGTATTACTAGTAACACAGGTAAAGTCATATTTCAACCCCCAGATCCCTCAAAGCACTTATTAGATATGCGATCGGAAAGAACGCTATAATCAACGTGATTATTGTACGAACGGGTACCGTATTCCCCCCGATTGTAGGGTCGGGGGGTAAACTATTTTGAATAGTACCTAACAAAGTTATCAGAAAACCCGCTAAAGCTATCTTGATTATCCCCCGTATAAGGCGCCCTAATGGAGTACTGAAAAATCCGCCTAAACGCTCCGACCAACTCATTTTATCACTAACAAGAAATACGCAATAGAGTTAAAAAACTTTATTACGGTTTAAGTGTCTGGATCAGCTTTATAATCCACTCAACTATTGAGGCGATAAACTGTTTTACCGTTTCGATAAACGTAAAGACGCCTACAGGCCCGGTTTCTATCATTAAGTATATGAAGTAGAACACAAACACAAAGAGCACTAGCGACAGGAATAATGTCAGTATCATGGGGTTTACTACGAAACTCAGTACACTCCCGACCGCCCCTACCAATCCGTAGATAAAGTTGAAGAAGTCTTTGACTGGTTGAGGCAGTATCTTGTATATAGAGTCCCACATAAACCTAAAGAACTCCCACAACGCACAAGAA
>JAWAXJ010000247.1:0-2684 GCA_038896955.1 Desulfurococcaceae archaeon | reverse complement strand
AACTCTAAATTCAAAACAAAAGTGGTGTAGCATTGTGCGTCTAGGATTGGATTCCCTTGACGAAAGAGAGTGGATAGCCCTGCAGAATATTGCTAGAGCCTTTAGCTACTTTGCTAGAATGAGAGCTTACGGCTATATAGACAGACTAGCAAACGTCTTCTCAACAACTTCACTAAGACAGGTCTTAGTTGAAGCTCTCAGGGACCTTAAGAGCGAGTTCGATAGAGGTGAGAGAATATTCATGCCTACCAGTATAGATGTCGAGAACTTCATTAAAATAGCTGAAAAAGATCTAAGTCTAGTTAAGGTAGCTATGTCAATAGCATTAGCATCATCTTGGTGGAAGGAGGAAAAGAAGGAAGAAAACACGGGAGAGTAGGTGATCAAAGTGTTCCTGTCAATAGGAGCTAGACTTGAGGTAAACGTGGAAGCCCTTAACGCGGTTGAAACCGTGGGGAACTTAGCAAAGCATAGAAGAGCACCCATGGTGATACCGACTAGCAACGGCTACAGACTAGTTTATACACCGACAGTAAGTGGTGAATCCATAGCAAATGCCTATCAGCGCCACCTAGTAGAGTTAGCTAGGTGCATCTACGCAGATGAAAAGAAAAAACCACCTCTAACATTATGGGATGAGAGACACGAATTCAGCAAGTTCATGGATAACAAGCACTTAACCGAAAAACTGCTAAAGCTACTCGAAGAGAGTAGTAAGAGAACTGAGAAGAAAGGAGGAGAGAAAAAAGAAATAGTAGATATCAAACATGAATTCGAGAAGAGAGCGATAGAGGAAAGCTTGGTAGCTGACATAGGCGGCTTTCTCTATGCGGAAGAGAGGCTACCAGTTAAGAGGACCTCAAGATTTTACTGCGGCTACCTCCTACCCACATACGACACCCTAGAAGCTACCGCGATGGAGGCTCAATTCCACGCTAGGCATATGCCGGCAGAAAGCGGTAGGTTAGTGGAGGAAGAGAGTAAGAAGACTGAGACTGAGGAATCAGTAAGAGAGGAAGGGAGAAGAGCACAGATGATATATTATGTAGAGATAGCGTCAGCAGTCTACGGATTAACAATGGCGCTAGACATCGGCGGAATAGGTAGAACAACTTTAGTCCGGGTAGAAGATGCTGTCGATCTGGATGAGAGGAAGAGAAGAATAAAGATAGCAATAGGGGCAATGGCGTCTCTGTTCTCCGGTAATGGATTTGGAGCTAGATTGGCAAGGTTCACACCAGTAAAGCGAGTGATCTCTGCAATAGCTGTGTTAAGTGATGTAACCCCATTCATGGTTACACCACCACAGCAACAAGACTATATGGAGGACACAGTCAGAAGAGCATCCACATACTGTTCGGTACTATCCGCACTCGATCTAAATCCAAACATTAAAATAGCGTCTTATGGCAAGCAGGTAGATAAACAAGGGTGCGTCGAGGTAATTAACGTAGGAACTATTGAGGAGCTCTTCCTAAAGATATTGGAGATGCTGGATAGAGATTTAGGGAGACAAGGGTGAGTAGTTGAAGAGAGAAACTCTTCGCTATCTGAGAGTAAGTCTAGACCTGCACTGGGGCTTCTCAGTACGAAAGACTATAGCAAGCAAAACTAGAGAAACGTTTATAATTCCTCCACCTACTACTTTCATAGGAGCTCTTGCATACGGATACGCGAGATTAAACCACCTTCCAGAGGAGCAAGATACGCTCAGTGCTGGAGAGATCATTAGGAGAAAGGTACTATCCGTAAACGTGAAAGTAAATACTCCAATGATCCACTACTCCGACATTAATAGAATATGGTGGTACAAAAAAAGAGAGCGAATAGCTAAGACAGATGCTGTGGCTATAGGTAAGGCCTACAAAGGTCTTAAAGAAGCTATTAGAGAGGAACCGGACATAGACGCCATCTATATTTTCGGGAACCACGTAGAATCTGGGGAAATGAAGCAACTAGTACTGGCTGCGTACTCGATAGTGCGCTTGGGAGGCTCTCACGGTCTTGTATCAGTAAGACGAGTATCAGAGGGGGTAGTTGAGCCTTTAGAGATCATACGTGGGAAAACAGGGCACTCTTTTTGGGCAGATCTGTCAAGAAAACCTATTTCTACCAAAATACTGAGGCAACTAGTTGTAGATCCAGTAAAAAACCCTATAGGAAGCTACGCCGATGCAGTATGTAGAGAGCAAGTATATCCATTCAGGGTGGATACGCTAAAACCAGAGGAAATAGAGGTGGAGGTAGACCAGTCAAAGGCATCATTCTACAAAGTAGAAGGTGAACTTGTAATTGCCGAGCAGTAAAACTCTAATAATAGAATTACCACCAGAGGGAACCTTGGCTAAAGACTTAGTAAAAGCAGCAGCAAACCTAATGCTATTAGCCGGTAATGCGACGATACAGCAATACGGCTCGGTGCTTAAGATAGAGGGGCCTCTCTCAGATATCTTAGCGACAACAGAAAATCACGTGCGAAGGCTAATTGAAATAAAGCATAAAGTTAATATAAGGTGGCCTTATCTTCATCAAGACGATAAAGGTACCCTAAAGAGAAGCCAGTTCATGGCAACAAGAAAAGAAGGTGTAGGAACATACGGGGATCTCGCTAAGGAATACATAAAGCTACTTCCAGAGTTAGCGAAGCTAGGGACAATAAAGTTCGCTGAGGGCGAGATATCGAT
>JAWAXJ010000246.1:0-2693 GCA_038896955.1 Desulfurococcaceae archaeon | reverse complement strand
AAGCTTTTTAACTCTGATACTCAAGTATATTATCGGGGGTGTGAAAATGGGAAAACTCGTAAAACTAAAGGTATATCAGGTCATCAACGAAGATGAGAAGTGGATAGACCGTGAAGCTGAGCTGATAACTGTTGATGAAGGCGATGAGTTTACCGTTTACCAAAAATATACCATTAACCTTGATAAAGACTCCGACGAAGAGATCAAGAAAGTGGTTGAAGAGGCAAAGGCGTGGACATCACAGTCAAGAACAAGGTTAGAGCGTGCAAGGAAAATAGCTGAAATGCTGGGAATACCTTTGGAGATAACGCAAGATTAAAAAACCAAAACCAAAAATAAAAAATATTTTTTATTTTCTATTACTTTCTTGTTATCCTTATTTTGTTTAACTATTATTGTTATTTACTAATCTTTAATTCCCTATCCCACTACGGTGGGCTCCAGATGAAATACCCATTACTTCAAGTGAATTTTATAAACTTTGATACTTAAGTATATAGTGAGGTGAAAGGTGTGAATGAGGATAAAAAGGTAAAAGAAGAGATTGAGAAGAACCTGGAGAAGGCTAAGGTAGTGAGTGAAGCTGTGAAGGACCTTCCGATCGGTCCGTTGGAGAAGGAGATCGCTATTGCGATAACCGCTTTGGGGGGTAATCCTGTACCTTTCCTCGTGGGTACGTTGAGTTACTATGAGACTCTGAG
Source organism: Desulfurococcaceae archaeon (assembly GCA_038896955.1). Lineage (GTDB taxonomy): Archaea > Thermoproteota > Thermoprotei_A > Sulfolobales > Desulfurococcaceae > UBA285. The sequence goes on along the minus strand of JAWAXJ010000246.1, from coordinate 1,992 downwards.
GGCTGAGAGGGAGAACCCAGCGCCGGAGTTACCGGAGGACTACACACCGCTCGAGAGACTAGTCCACGAGATGCTGGTCGAGAACACAGGGGCACACATACTAGACTATGGAGCAGTATACGGTAGGCATTGGGAGATAAATAGGAAGATAAAGGATTTCAGGAAAACACCAACGGTCGAGGTAACCGTGTGGAAGGATGGATGGATAGATGTGGAGATAAACGTCTTCCACTTCCTGACCTGGGCATTCGACAGGGATGAGATATGTGAGAAGCTTGAAAAGGAGTTCTACGAGTTTGCAGAAAGCAGGGACGGATCGTGGTTCAAGCTAATGAGAGAGTTCGCCAAGGAGGTCCTCAGGGAGAAGTACGGATATGAGGTGCTGGAGCACTGGAACACCTACAACTTCGAGTGTAACCTACTATCACAGGTTCTACAGGGAATAACATTTAAGGTTAAAGGCGATGACTACTACGTAATGCTACAGGTACACAACGGATGCGATGTACGTGGTGGATACACAAAACCTCGTTTCCTCAAACTCGCAGTTGATGAATACGACTTCTACGACGCAATGTGCTACGTGAGAGCATCATGCGGTTGCACAACAGCTATCATTGACCGCGGTGAACTCCAACTCCAGATAGGAGCTGACGACCCAGAGAGAGAAGTTGAAAAACATAACGATCTACCAGCATACTGGCGGACGGTACCAATGCATGAGAACGCCGAGAGCTGGGAGTATAAGCTCGTGTGCGAGCGTTGCAAGCGCGAAGTAGAGTTCTACTCATACATGGATGATTGCTACTAACTCCAAACCCAAAAACCCTTTTTCTCCCCTCTTCCTTCTTCCAATGTAAAGTTTATTACACTCTTTCCACTTTTTACACCGGGGGAGGTGGAATGAAGACCATTAAGCTTAAGGATGAGACGTATAAGGCGCTTGCCACGGTTCTTGGCGAGCTTACTGCCGACTGCGGTAAGCGCCTAACGTTCGACGACGTGATAAAGACCCTCGTGGACCTCTGGTTCAAGGTCGGGAGAAGGGAGATGATACATGGAATACCAACGGACAACGTAGCAACCAAGGGTAAGGGCAGAGTAGGACCGTTCATAGCTGGGTTGTACACTGCAGCCGTTAGGAGTGCTGAAGCAGCCATAAATATAATGAAGGAGAAGGAAGGTAAACTAACGCCGGAGGACATAGCGTACCTCAAACACGTGATCAGAGAGGGGAAAATAGCTAAGAAGTTCCTCGATGAGCACGGGATACGAGTTAAGTCGCCGTTGCTGGATAGCTACCAGATGGACGATCAAGACATCAAGCAATAAAGTTAAAACCAACCAATGTATACTATACTCAGGGGTTTCAATGAGTGAGAGGGTTGAGAAAGCCCTCGAGAAGTTCCTCGAGAACATAAGGGGAGTAACCTGCTTCAGGGAGAGGCTCAAGATATACGCTCCAACATGCCACGGGAGTTGCCTGAGAATCTACAAAATAGAATTAAAATAAAGTTGAAGAGATTTAGTGTTGTGTTGTCTTTGGTGTGGATTGCTGTGGAATCTTTAAGGTTGAGTTTAAAGACGCTTAGAGATTGTATGGTGCTTCTTAATAATTGGGAAACCTGGGTTTATGAGGTAAATTAAAAAGAGAGGGTAGAGAGTATAGGGTTTAAGCTATGGGTATTACGGTTCCGTAACCTATTCTACCTAGTGTTCTGTATTCGTAATGTTCATGAAGTCCTAGAATTGCGTATATGCCGTAGTGAAGTGTTCCCCCGTCGGGTTTCATCTTTCTAACTTTTACTATCGTGCCTTCTAGAAGGGCTGGGTATAGCGGTTTTCTCTTTTTCAAGGCTAGGCTGTAGCCTAGGCCTATTAGGTCTCTTCTGCCTATGTAGCCATGAAGTCTTTTCTCATCTTCGGGGTTTATGGGTGCTGGGGTTGTGAGTAGGTAGTATTCGTACTCTTTCATGGTTAGTTCCTTCAGCT
>JAWAXJ010000245.1:0-2705 GCA_038896955.1 Desulfurococcaceae archaeon | reverse complement strand
TCCAAACCTGATGTTCAGAACTCTGATCTTCACGTAGTATCCATCCTTTCTCTCAACGTAAACGTACTTTCTGTGCTTTAACCCCATAGATTACACCTCTCTAAGCAACTGCGTACTCCATGTATAAGCGTAGCCTAAAATAAAGTTTACTGTAAACCCTACAATAATACCTAGTAGTTGAGCAAGCCAAAAGGAGAAGCCGAAAACAGCCGGTAGAAGTGTTGCCGTTAATACCTGTGATAAGTAGCTGATTACGCTTGCAACGTGGTACTTCAGTAGTCTAGCAAGTACACCTTTAAGCGTTCTATCGAGTTTTCTCCCACGGAAGGTTACCTTCTCGTGTAACGTAAAGTTCCAGAGAACACTGGCTTCAAAACCCGCTGTTGATGCAAGCGGGTTAGCAAGTAAACCGAGTATTGCTGAAAGTCTACTGTGAACGTAGACTGCTACCGCAAGGTTAACCGGTACACCTGAGGCACCAACAAGCATGAACACAGCTACTCTCATGGGTTCTGCTAAAGCGAGTGCAATTACCCTTGGTAGTTTCCTCGAGTAAACTAGGTACCAGTCATCACCCTTTAGCTCTACCTCTAGGAGACTCTCCCCGTTGTTTACAACAGCCCATACGACCTTATCACCAATGGTCTCCAAGGGTTTAAGCCCGAGAATCTTCATTAATAGCCTCCTGTAGAGTGAAACCCTGGATGCAAGCTTAACTGAGTTCTCAACACCCCTACAGATTCTCAAGGCAAGATCAAGCCATGGTTCCGTAGAACAAACTCTACTTCCACCGTCAGAAACGCAGACCTCAAGCTTCACGAACAATGCACCGCGGTAAACCTCTACAGGTATCTGTAAGATTTTTAAGTTTAAAGGCCGTGATCTAGACTATAGCACCATAGCTTTATAGTACTGAGTGATTCGAATGATCTTGCCCCAGGATCCACTGAGAGAGTTTCTCTATGCATTAGCTCTCCTCTCAATGGTTATAGCTACACTGGGTTTAACGAAGATCACGTACAGGTTACTAACTAAGCTAAACCTTAGGCACAATGTTGCTGTGTACTACAACAGGAAGATAATTCACATGCTTGCGGGTGGTGTAACAGCACTACTGGTACCCTATCTTTTCACTTCGCCACTAATACCCTTCCTCTTCGCGCTTCTCCTGGGATTCATGGTGTATATACCGCATAGAAGTAGGAAGCTGATGACCTGGTTTCAAACCAGTGATAACATGTACGAGGTTTACTTCTGCTTCTCCTGGGGTTTCTCGCTTCTCATCATTTGGCTTGCAACAGGAAATCCCTACTACGCTGTTGTACCACCACTTTTCATATCCTTTGGTGACGCTGTAACCGGCGTTATTAGGAACGCTGTGTACGGGAGAAGAACAAAGTCGTGGATTGGAAACCTCGGTATGCTCGCTGTTACCACTCTCATAGGATACTTGTACGCTAGGTACCCGGGTTTGATCGCAGGTATAGCATCCACGATTGCAGAGCACTTCGAGTTTGCGCCTCACGTGGACGATAACATACTGATAACGCTGGTATCCAGCTGCGTAATACTAGTCTCTTTCACACTGGGGTTTCTTCCGTAGTGAAGAGTTAATTACTACTCCTGAAACCACACTACAATGGATTACTCGTGAGAACACCTGGTGTTTTATGCTTTGAGCACAAGTAGCTGGGATGAGCTGGAGAAGGAAATACTGAACTGCAGAAAGTGCAAACTACACGCTAATAGGAGAAACGCTGTTCCAGGCGAAGGAAACAAGAACTCGCCTGTAGTGTTCATTGGAGAAGCTCCCGGTGAGAAAGAAGACGAAATGGGAAGACCGTTTGTTGGAGCTGCTGGAAAGCTGTTAACAGAGCTCATAGAGTCTATAGGTTATAAGCGAGAGGACTTCTACATTACCAACGTTGTTAAGTGTAGACCACCTGGTAACAGGGACCCCGAGGATGATGAAATCGAAGCATGTTTACCATATCTCATAAAGCAGCTAGAGTTACTAAAACCAAGAGTTATCGTTGCACTCGGTAGACACTCCGGTAGAATACTCTTCAGGCTTGCGGGATTGAAGTGGATCAACATGGCAGCACATCATGGTAAAGTTCACAAGGTTAATCTACTTGGATTTGAGACCAGTATCATACCCACCTATCACCCAGCATCAGCACTATACAAGCCACCACTCAGAATGGATCTCGAAAAGGATTTCAAGGAGGTTATTAAACCAGCCGTAGACGAGTCTCTGAGTACTACTCCTGGAGAGGTTAAGAGGACTCGAACACTGTTCGACTATGTGAGAAAGAGGTGACTCTAGTTCTCCTGAATGATAGTACTGTGATTATTACACCAGCAATGAGCATTACAACCGCGATCAGCAGCGCTTCCGATGTCCATCCGCGAAAAGCTACTTCAAGCGCAACTTGACTACTCTGTCTACTAGCGCTGAGCAGAAGTAAGCGGTGTATGAATAGGTACATGAAGACGTGAGTAAATGCGGTGAACAAGTGTACTAATGCACTCTGCACATCTTCCTCCTGGAACTCGAGGTGATCATCAACAAGCTCCAGTAAAAGTACTGGGTATATGGCTACTTTACCACTCTCACTGTACAAGAGGTTGATGAGCTTTAGTAGCGATCTGCGAATTTCAGCTACATCATTCAGTGTTACGTTTAAGGACCATTCAGGACC
>JAWAXJ010000244.1:0-2715 GCA_038896955.1 Desulfurococcaceae archaeon | reverse complement strand
TCTCCAGGGAGATCCGTTGAAGTAAGTGGTTCAGGATTTACGGCTGGTAGTACTGTAACAGTATATCTATCTAGGCCTGGAGGCACTATTCTAGCATCCACCACCGTACTGGCTGATGGAACAATTTCGGTAAGCTTCACAATACCTAACCTAGCAGGAGGCAGCTACAAAGTAATTGCTCAGCAAGCTGACACCCTGCAAGCGGAGGATACATTAACCATAGTTCCCTCTGTTACGGCTCCCTTTGACATAGCTGGAACAGCTGGCGAAACTTTCACAATAACGGCAGTGGGTCTCCGTGGAGGAAAAACAATAGCACCCTCAACAGCAACAGCGCCAGCCTCCACAATCACAGTTGGTGGGGTGCTCACTTATCACTCTGGCGGCACCACGGGAACCGATGGAACACTAACTATAACAGTAACACTCTCAGCTGCGATAACCCCTACAGGCTTTAAAGATGTGGTGATAACTTATACTGATGGGACTTCGGATAGCATTACTAATGCAATACTTGTTAGTAAGGCTCAAAATCCAGCTGCACCGGAATATAGCCAAGTCCTTCTAGTATACCCGACCCCTGGATCCGTAAGCATAGGGTCCCCGCTTAGTATAATTGCGTATAACTTCCCAGCCGGAGCCTCGGTTAGCGTATACTTTGGCTCCTCCAAGATAGCCACGATGTCGATGGATGGGCTAGGTGCAGGTAAGGCCACAGCAACGGTACCTCCATTGCCAGGTCTTACACCTACAGGTACCTCAATATCCTATAATATTATAGCTATTGACAATAATGGGCTTCAAGCATCCCAAACCGGCTATACAATAACTAGTGAACTTAAACTCTTAAGAGTCGACACAGGTGCCACAATATCCTCAACAACATACATCGATGCAGGAACAAAGATAAGAGTTGTAGCGTGTGGCCTCAGACCATTACACACGTACACATTAACCGTGACCAATCAATTCCCACCATTAACGTTAAGCATTAAGACTGATGCTTATGGCTCATTTACCACGGAATTTACAGTTAAATACGCAACTGGTATTGTCACAGGGACCTTTGTCAGCGTCTCTATAACTCCATCCGACGTGAGTGCACAAACCTTTAAGGCTGTTGGCGTTCCAACATTTAGCGGTACTCCACTAGCTACAACAACAGGGCTAAGTTTCTACCATGCAGCACCAGGCGCTACAGTATCAGGTGCTTCCATAACTAATCTTGTCCCTAACACCAGGTATCAACTATTTATCGACGGAAGTTTGATAACTCTCGGCGGCACAGGCTATCCAGATAGCTTTGTAAGTACGGGTGCGCCTGGTGCGGCCGGTGCCAGCCCGGCCGGAATGACTTTTGCAGCTCCAACAACACCTGGTGTACGAACCCTTTCCATAAGATATTATGGAGGGACTGTGGACCTAGCCAAGATAGACTTTATAGTTTCATCACCAACCCTAACTGATACAGCCACTCTAGTAACGCCAAGCATCTCCTCCGGTGACACGATCACAGTAAAAGCCTTTAACCTCCCTGCGAGCACCTCGATAGCCCTTTGGGTTTCAGGTGTTGGTATGCCTGTGGCGTCTGACACCTCAACTAGCACTGGAGCCATAGAACTCCAAAGTTCGCCGATAGACCTTCCAGCAGGTAGCTATAATGTGAGGTTGGTTTACGGCGCCACGGTCATCGTCCCAACTCCATCCACCCTTACAGTTAGTTCAAAGTTAACAATATCACCTTCTTCGGGACTAATAGGCACATCAGTATCAATTACGGCTAAGGGCTTAGATCCTAACACGGCTTATAATATTCTCTTCGGAGACTCAGACTTGGGTATTATAGGCGTATCTGACGGAACGGGCTCCCTCACTGGCAGCTTCACAGTTCCCACGGTGGTGGAGGGGAAATACACCGTTAAACTTGTTCCTTCAGCAGATCCAACACGCGTTGCGGCTTCAGCAACCTTCACGGTGACAACTCCATCTGGGCTCACTTTAACGCCTAATCCAAGTGCCTTCCCAACACAACTTGCAACCTTCAAATGGAGTGTAGCTGGTTTGTCAACTCCCATCTACGTCTACGTCTACCTAAATGATTACCTATATCAGAAAATCGAGGACGTCGGCTATGATGGCCAATATATCTATGGATCATTTATAGTTCCAAATGTTGCTACACCTGGAACCGTCTTAAAGTTGACCCTAAAGTATGAAGATAGCGCTGGCTCCTCTGGCACTACATACACTGCATTGCGAGTAGTTGAAGGTAGAGGGGCGCTTATAACTGGATTAACTTCTGAGCAATCTGAAACATTAGCAAGAATAGATACAAAGCTTGATACAGTTTTGGTCAACCTAAGCGAGCTAAATGCTACACTTATAAGTATAAAAGATGGTGTAGCCACACTAGACACAAAGTTTGGCACTATGTTGGCAACTCTCGACGCTATTAACGCTAAAATAGTCTCAATTAGTGATGGCGTTGCCACCATCTCAACGACTCTAGGCACTGTTAAAACAACTCTCGACGCTATTAACGCTAAAATAGTCTCAATTAGTGATGGTGTTGCCACCATCTCAACGACTCTAGGCACTGTTAAAACAACTCTCGACGCTATTAACGCTAAAATAGTCTCAATTAGTGATGGTGTTGCCACCATCTCAACGACTCTAGGCACTGTTAAAACAACTCTCGACGCTATTAACGCTAAA
>JAWAXJ010000243.1:0-2721 GCA_038896955.1 Desulfurococcaceae archaeon | reverse complement strand
CTACTTCGGTAAGAGGATTGGAGCAATAATCCTGGGAATATCAGCAATAGTCTTCGCCACATCGCTGTATGTTTCACGCGAAGGCTTTATCCAGGCTTTAATGATAGCCATTGCTCTGGCTGTTGCAGCTGTACCAGAAGGGTTACCAGCCATAGCTACAGCAGTTCTCGCTATAGGAGCGTACAGAATGGCTAGGAAGAACGCGATAGTTAAGAGACTAGCAGCCGTGGAAGCTCTCGGCTCAGTTGACATAATATGCGCTGATAAAACCGGGACAATAACGAAGGGTGAAATGACCGTTAAGGTTATCAAGCTACTTGACAACGAGTGCAGTGTTGAAGGAGTAGGATTTGAGCCAAAAGGTGAGATCAAGTGTCGCGAGAACACTGGTCTCGAAAGCCTCTACGAGATGATAGCTGCTCATACGTGGACGGATGCAAAGCTTGTTCGCGAGCCCAATGGCTGGGTGATCAAGGGTTCACCAACGGAGGGTGCAGCACTTGTTCTAGCGTACAAAGCTCTCGGTGAAGAAGGGGTTATAAAAGCAGTTGAGAAACTCAAGCTCGTTAAGGTTTACCCGTTCGACAGGTTCAGAAAGAGAAAGAGCACAGTGCACAAGTACAACGGTAAGTACCTGGTGGTGGTCTCCGGTGCTCCAGAGGTTGTTTTATCCCTCTCAACGAGAATAGTCAAGAGTAGCAACGTAGCTGAACTATCGGAAGACGAGAGGAACCGTGTGCTGAAGTTCATAGAGGAGCTTGCCTCCTCCGGGTACAGAACGTTCGCTTTAGCCTTCAGGATCCTCGAGAACTACGACCAGGATTCACCAGTAGAAGAGGTTGAGAAAGACCTGGTTTTCTACGCTGTTCTCGGCATCATAGACCCACCGAGAGAAGGTGTTAGAGAAGCTGTTGAACTAGCTAAGAGAGCTGGCGTGAAGACCATAATGGTAACGGGTGATCACAAGTTGACAGCTATAGCTGTAGCCAGGATGATCGGGATCGACGTTGACAATGGGCTTGTTCTCGAGGGCAAAGACCTGGACACCATGAGCGATGAGGAGCTACTGAGAGTGGTTGACAAAGTTGCTGTTTACGCACGTGTAACACCTCAGCATAAGATGAGAATTGTTAAGCTACTCAAGCAGAAGGGTTACAGAGTTGCAATGACGGGTGATGGTGTTAACGATGCACCAGCCCTCAAGGAGGCGCACGTGGGTGTAGCCATGGGTATACGAGGCACGGATGTAGCTAAGGAGGCTTCTCAGCTTGTTCTCATGGATGACAACTACGTAACAATAGTTGAGGCGATCAAGGAGGGTCGTGTTATATTCGAAAACCTTAAGAAGCCGATAAACTACCTGTTAACCTGCAACATGGCTGAGGTAGCCAGCGTCTTCGGTGCACAGCTGATCGGTAAGCCAGCTCCCTTCGAGCCGATACACCTGCTATGGATAAACGTTGTAACCGATGCAATGCCCGCAACAGCCCTAGGTGTAGAACCCCCTGAACCCGGTATAATGGATAGACCTCCGAGAAGACCCGAGGAGAGGTTCATCACGAGGAGAAAGCTTGCCTACTACTTGGCCATGGGTTCACTACTAGCACTTGTTACACTCTGGAATTACCTGCTCTACGCTGATGTTCACCTCGAGCTCGCTAGAACAGCTGCTTTCACAGCAATAGTAGTTTCTGAGCTCGGTAGAGCTCTTTCCTCAAGGAGCGAGAACACGGTGTTCTGGAGGCTAAAGCAGAACAAGTGGTTAATACCAGCACTAGTTGCATCACTGTGTTTACACGTGGTAGTTCTCTACACACCGCTAAGATTTGTTTTCCACACTATACCCCTGGACACTGCTACTTGGCTACCCGTGATCCTAGCACCCCTCGTGGTACTCGTAGCTGATGAGGTGAGAAAGCTCATCGGGATCAGGGTCTAGGATCGTCAGATCGGTGGGAGGGCTATCATCGATTCAACCTGACGTGCACTCATCACCGATATTTTACTACACATGAACCCCCTTATAGAACTAAAGCTGCATTGGAGCATTAGTTTTATTTGCTCTTTCAAAGTATGATGTGAATACCGGTGTTAGTTATTGTCAGAGAAGCATGTTTACATCATAGAAACACCCGGTTTAACTCTGAAGATAACAGCTGTGGAAGTTGATAAGCTGTATATACACGAGGAGATAATACCGAGTATACTGAAGTGGCTTGTAGACAAGATCAAGAGTGACGGTGTATTCAAGGATCCAATAGTAGTCGACGAGAAGACTCTTGTTGTGCTGGATGGTATGCACAGAGTTGCTGCTGCTAAGCAACTGGACTTCAAGTACATACCGGTGTGCCTGGTGGACTACGATAGTCCTCTCATAGGCTTGTACGCGTGGGGACGTGTATTCAGAGTTAAGAGCTCTGCTAAGCACATTTACAGAACCGTTGACGATGCTGTCAACAGTGCTGTGAACACCATTACGAGCTTGGGTTACAGGATTACAACTATTCCAAGTCTTGAAGCAGGATTTGAAGCACTCGACAAGCGCGAGATAGCTGGTCTACTCGTAACACCTCTTGGGATTAAAGGAGTTAAGCATGTTTCAAGGGACATCAAAACGATTTACGATGGATTGAAGAGGATAGAGGTTGCACTGGAGAACAAGGGTTTTGAAGTAGGCTACTACACCGAGAAAGACTCGGTAAGCATGGTTCAGAAAGGTGA
>JAWAXJ010000242.1:0-2739 GCA_038896955.1 Desulfurococcaceae archaeon | reverse complement strand
CATCGTGGACGTTAAAGACGCTATGGGAGCTAACGCCGTTAACACCATGGTTGAAGCAATTGCACCCCTCCTGGAGAAGATAACGGGTGGTCAAGCAAGGCTAAGGATAATATCGAACTACGCAACAAGGAGAATAGTTAAAGCATGGGCTAGGACTCCATCTGAGAACGTAGGTGGATTGGAAATAGCGAAGAGAATAGAGGAAGCAAGCATACTGGCGGAAGCAGACCCGTATAGAGCTGTAACACACAACAAGGGAATAATGAACGGTATAATCGCAGTTGCACTAGCAACAGCACAGGATCACAGAGCAATAGAGGCAGGAGCGCATGCTTACGCGTGTAGAACGGGTGTTTACAAACCACTAAGCCGCTGGGAGGTAGACGAAGAGGGGTTCCTCAACGGCTACTTAGAGCTACCACTCCAGGTTGGAGTTGTAGGTGGAGCTACGCGAGTGCACCCAGTAGCCAAGATAGCACTGAAAATACTAGGAGTTAAAACCGCGAAGGAGCTCGCCGAGGTTATGGCGGCTGTAGGTTTAGCGCAGAACCTAGCTGCTATAAGAGCTCTCGTAACAGAGGGAATACAGAGAGGTCACATGAGGCTTCACGCCAAGAACCTAGCAATAATGGCAGGTGCAACAGGCGACCTCATCGACAGAGTAGCGGAGAGAATGATTAGAGATGGAAAAATAAGGTACGACTACGCGAAGGAACTAGTCGAGAGAGCTGCACGCGGAGAGCAGATATAGCGCGTAGCGATGATGGTAACCAGCTGAACCGAAAGGGTTTCAGGAATTGCTGAAGACCCTGGCAGAGGGAGTTCGAGAACTTAGGTCTGTTTTCAGAGGAAACATCGGAGTAATGGCTATATCTTGGTTTCTTTTTTCACTAACGGGATCTCTCGTAAACCCGTTCTTCGCTAAGTACGCCAAGGACCTCGGAGCCTCAGACTACGACATCGCCGTAATGCGTAGTGTAGGGATGCTCGCAGCCGCTTTCTCCCTCATAGTGGGTGGTTTTATCACGGATTACTTGGGCAGAGTAAAGGTAATACTGATAGGAACAGGTCTTGTAGCTGTATCACAGTTCCTCTACGCGGTAGCACCGGACTGGAGATTTCTCTTCGCTGTATACGTGTTCGACCTAGTATCCCACTTCTACCAACCAGCCTTAACAGCCATAATCATGGACTCCTTAAGGTACGGCGAGGAGTTCAAGGGTTTTCTCGGCTTGTACACGGTAATGGCTATACCAGGCTTGTTCATGCCGATCGTAGGCGGAGTTCTCTACGACCGGATGAACGTCGCTGGTATGAGGCTAGGTTTCACTCTTCAGGGCATGGTTGCTACAGTAGTTCTAGTTCTCAGAGTTAAAGCTCTAAGAGAAGTGTTCAAACCAAGGAACAGGGACCTCGGTAAGCTCGTTCTCGAACTAGCGGGATACAGAGGGGTTCTAACGAGAGCTCTGAAACTCTACGTTTTCACCTCAATACTGTGGCAGATATCCCTGGGTGTAATAAACACGTACGGAGCACTATACGTAATAGAAGTTCTCGGACTTTCTAAGCCCTTCTGGGGGATGATCTCGTCTACTTCTACACTGGGCTCAGTTGTAATGTCCCTGGTTTTAATGAACAGAAAGCTCGATTACACGAGTGCTGTGCTGAAATCAGCTCTCGTGGTATCGGTTTCAATGACCTTCATGGCAGTACCATACTACGTTGGAAACCCCGCAGTAAAACTGGGTGTACTCCTCGTGGTTTCCCTGGCTTCCAGCATGGCTTCCCACGTTCTCAATTCGTCCACGTCTGCTATAATAACCAGAGTGCTACCAGCTGAGGTTAGAGGTAGAGCAACGGGGCTTCAAAGACTCTTGGACAACGTGGGGTCTTCCATAGCATCCATGGTAGCGGCAGCCCTTTACCTGAGCATAGGCTACGCGGAGTCCTTCATTGTTTCATCTATTATAGGTATTTTGTCATGCGCTTACTTCTACGTCTTCATAGGAAAAACACGGTAACCAGGATTCCGAGTAAACAGACAAGCACCTGAAGTGCAACAACGAATCTGACCACGTCACGCTCGTAGCACTTCTTCTTGATGGTTCTTACCACTTTAATTGCTACGTGTGTAATACTGTAGGATTTACTGTAGGGTGGAAGAAGACTACCATCATCCAGAACAAGCCCAAAGTTCTCCTTGTACACACCGTTCAGCAATCCCCGTATGAACAGTAGAAGCTCCACGAAGTACAGCGCGAACGATAAAACAGCGTACTTCTCAAAGCTCCAGTATATCGCTAGTGACGCGTACAGTGAACCTACACCGTAGGTGAACGAATTGCCCGGAAACATTCTCGCTGGATACCTGTTGTAGAGTAGGTAGAATAAGGCAATTGAGGACACTACAGGCATAGCTAAGTAGAGGAAATCGGTGTTTCCTCTCAGCAGCATTAAAACAGTAGCGAAAACCATTAGAACAACCCCTTGCAGAGCCTCGAGACCATTGTAACCGGCGATCATGTTGAACGCGTTGCTAGCACCGAGAACACCAATCGGAACTACTACCAAGGGGTAGAAAACCCCTAGGTCAAGGGGGCCGATAAACGGTATTTCAACTACGGTGTAACCAGCTTTAACTACAACGAGTGGTAAAGCTATGGGAACTGTGAGAAGAACTCTTTTAACCGGGGTAACACCCTTCTTCCAACCAAGGAGATCGTCAATGAAGCCCAGTAA
>JAWAXJ010000241.1:0-2752 GCA_038896955.1 Desulfurococcaceae archaeon | reverse complement strand
AGCAGGTCGCCGCCGTAGCCGCTGCAGATCGTTGAAGCCTTGACCCTCACCGTCGATAAAGCCTGCTTGAGCTCGGGCAGGCGCCTCTCGATGTCGTGGCCCCAGAACTCCACTCCATCAAAGCCCAGCCGCTCAGCGGCAGCCAGCTTCTCAACCAGCGAATCGCCGGGAAGTAGATTCTCCTGAACTGAGAGCCTCACGCGAAGTGCGTGAGTACAGCGGTAGAAAAACATTGCCTCTGAAGCTGTGCGTACTCTCACGTAACCTAACTTAATCGGATATTATGCTTTTTCCCACCTTCAACATATGACCTCAACCACCATGATGAAGTTCGTCCATGGGACTGTTAGAAAGTATTCGTGCCTTGAGGCACCTAAGGTGAAGCCTAAAACTACTGGAGCATAAGCACTAAGTTACCGTTAAAAAACAAAAATAAGAAAGATATTTTAACCTCCAGTATTTAAGAATGTTATTATCTCATCTATCAGTTGTGCTCTCGTTCCTGCATCACTTATTGCTTCGAATCCAAAACTCAAATAGACCAGCCTATACGGTGTAGATGGTGCTGGTACACCTGCCGGGAATCTTACACCTCCAGCTATAAGCGTGCCATATTCAGTTAACGGATTCCCTCCTTCATCTAGGTAGATGAAGACTGCTGCCGAGCCACCGACCGGTACTATCCCATCCGGATAATACTGGTTATCTGCACCATCACCATTCCATATAACAAGCATCATTTCGTTACCTGCAGGTGCGCCCATAGGATCGCTGATAGGATCGCCTTCAACGCCTGTCAGAGCTAGTGCACCATAGTATCCATAATCGTCATAGATCCAAGTTATATCATCAATCCAGTAATTTGCTTTCAGGAAGTTAGAGTACCAGTTAATTGCGTCAAACGATGGTGCGTAGTATGAATACATTGCTCGCACGTTTAGATAGTAACCTATATCCTGCCCTGTTATGAAGAGCCTCTTTCCAGCCGATAAGTAGCTCGACAAAGTCGATCTTTCGTATCTGGTTAGGGTGGTAAACCAATCATCACCGGTAAACCATATCGTGATGGAGTAAGGCGCTAAGTCACCTGGGCTCGGTGGCCCGGCTTCAAAGACATCCCAGTATGCGAAGCTGTACCCAGCGTCCGTTAAAGCCGTGGTAAACCATTCAGAGTAGTCGTACAGCCAATACCACGGAGACAGCCAATACCACGGAGGTGAACCGCTATCGTCATCCACCAGTATTATCGTTGCCCCACTCACTGGTTTGAACCCGAACAACGGTACTCTCCTGTTCACTGTTGACGGTGCCCCTGTCCCAGACTGCCTGTATACATGCCACCAGAAATCAGCTGTCCCAGTAGCTGCTGCGGAGCTGATGGTGGTTACACTGGTTCCCTTATAAATCATCGTAACCGCCCCGGAGCCGACAATTCTACCCCAGTAGAGCGATGGTGGTGATTGCACACCGAAGTTGTAAGTTTTACCAGATGACGGTAAGTAAACCAGAGTGTCAAAGGGTCTTTCAACTTGCCACGAGTCAACTACTATCCGCGCGTTTGGAGGACGATTAAGATCTCCGGGATTCAGTATGGGGTGAATCCTTATATCATCAGGAAGTATTTGAAGGTTGATATCCATGTCTCTCCCTGCAGTATCTTCAACCCTTGGGAAGTCTGGATGCTCCAAACCATAGAAGGAGAAGTACCAATCGTAGAGTCCTGGGTTGTACTGGTTCCACGTCGTAACCACTGTGAGGTATGTTGCTGGCTTAACTCTTACCATGTAGAAGTTCACGTCCTCTGTTATTTGACCAGCGGTGACTGTAACACTTCTAGTCTGTGTAACGTAACCACTCTTCGTCACCGTTAGAGTATACGTTCCGGGCGAAAGACCTGTAATCGTGTAGAAGCCGCCATTATTGCTGAACGCGTACTTTGTTGTTGTAGCCCTGACTCTAACCCCTCCTAGCGTGTTGTAGAATGGGCTGGGGTTTTCCGCGTCTATTATTTGGCCCTGTATACCAGTTAGAGTTACTCCTAGGGCTCTAGCTATATCCACTCTACGCACTGGTACTGGAAAGCCTTTCTCAGGTCCTAGTAACCTCCCGGTAGATACCAGCTGGTTCATAACCTGTACGTTAGTCCACGTCGGGTTCCTACCCCACACTCTCGCAGCTGCTGCAGAAACTATTGGCGCTGAGAACGATGTCCCAAACCACCAGCTATAACTGTTGTAGAGGTCTAGAGAGAGTATCCTGAACCCCGGTGCAGCGATATCCACATAGTTTAGCCTTCCCGTTCCATAGTTGCTGAAGTACGTTCTCGCGTCTACCTCATCGGTCGCTGCTACTGTAAAGCTGCTGTTTATAGCTGCGGGAACCGGGACAAAATCATAGTAAGGTGTATTTGGGTCATCGAAGAGGTAGGATATCACATTGTCCTCGTTGCCGGCAGCAGATACAACGATTTTGCCCATCTCAAAGACGCACCAATCAATGATAGAGTTGAACAGCTGATACTCATATGAACCGTACTCCACGTATCCCCCTAGGCTCAGGCTCACTATCTTAACAAAATCTACAGAGCACGCTTTTATTATTCCCGCTGCTACATCTTCAAATGTTCCACTGCCCGTCTCATCGAGCACTCTGATCGCGTAAATGTTGCTTCTCGGGGATACTCCGGCTATGCCTTTAGCGTTATTTGCTTTTGCAGCTATTATCCCCGCGACAGCTGTACCATGGCCATCTT
>JAWAXJ010000240.1:0-2753 GCA_038896955.1 Desulfurococcaceae archaeon | reverse complement strand
ACTCCTCCTCAAGTAGATCGTATAACGGATAGTCTTTGTATCTTTTATAGAAGGTGCACAACTCCCTACGGGCTTCAGCCTCACGCTCATCACTCTCTATCTCCCATATGTCTAAATACACATCGTAAGAATCTTCAAACCATTCCTCACTCATTTAGATTTAATCACCTCAAACATGTGTGTATATTGCTACGACCTCGTAATTCAATTCAACTCTCCTAGCATCTACGTATGTGAGTGTTAGTTCATCATCGAACTTCCTTCCATCAATCAGAACTTCCTTGGATTTCCAGAAGATGACTTCCCTTCCTCCATCCAGGACACGTACGCTGAACTTAAATCCATCCTTCACTAATTCATCCCTAAGCCTCCAGACCTCGACAATCACTTAAACCACCCCTGAATACTTTCTCTAACGCATATGTGAGTAGCATTGATGCTACTACACACTCACTACTACCTAGCTTCTTGCTTACCTCAACCAGCTTTCTGTAGTCTGAGTCCGACATCTCTACCAGTACGTACTTAACCATTCAGACACCTAGGTACTCCTTCAGTGGTTCAACCCTCTTCCTAAAGTCTTCAGTAATTCCTAGGAATTTGGCTATCTCCTCAGCATCGCTCATCAGGTCTAAGGCCTTAAACCTAAGCCTGTAGTTCTTAGGGCTTTTCCTAAGTTCTTCAACAACCTTCTCAAGCTCCTTCACCTTCTCCTCATAACCCCTCCTAACCTCGTTGAGAATCCTCTCAGCCTCATCCCTAACCCTACCCGCAATAACCCTGTACTCATCCCCCTCCCCTTCAAGCTCCTCTGAAGCCTTCATGAATCCGTTGATCACTACTGATAGTGGTGTTACAACGTAGTAAATGTCTAGGAAGGACTCATCACTTGGCTTAATCCTTAAGATCTTCTCAGGAGGTATTCCCATATCCTCAAGCCTCTTCCTAACCTCATCCCACCTATCTACTAACTTGCTGTACGCCTCCCTCCTCACCTTAAGGAACTCCCCGTACACCTCAGAGAAGACCCTCTCAACCTCAGGAAGATACTTCCTAGGAACTACGTACTTCTCACCGAATAGTGTTAGGACGCTTAGCTTATCCAAGCTTCTGTAGAACTTAAATCTGAGGTAGAGGACCTTGTTCCTCTCCTTCTCACCCAGCCTGAACACAGTTGTTAGAATTCTCTCCTCAGGGACCTTGCTCACACCGACGAAGAGACCACGGGTTCTTAACTCAACAATGTATAGTTCTGAATCCAAGCTCCCACCTATAATACTTGAGTACCAGAATTAATAACCTTCACTTGAAGTGGTTGGACTTCCTATGGAGACCACTATAGTGGGGATAAGGGTTACATTGTTTGCTAGGAGAAGAGTTTTTCAACATATCTTCTGGCGAGTTCGAGTTTGGCTTCTTCGCTAAGCTCGGGGTACATGCTCGAGAATCTCTCCTTGAGCCATATGGCTACGTGCCACTCACCTGGTGGTAACCCCTCTGAGATAGCCCTCTTTACAGCCCTCTCCCATAGCTTATCGTACTTGGCTGGGTTTGGGGAGTCATGTATGGCCTTGATCCTCTTGGCAACTAGGCTTGGGTCGTACTTCTCTAGTCCGAGCGCTCTGAGGAACTCTGGGTCCTCCCTAGCCATGTACCTAGCCATGTGTATGTCGATAACTGGGTTCTCACAACCGGCGTCGAGGAGGGACATGTCTATCCCCTTCCACCTCAGCCCGTAGACGTTTACGCCCTCCATCTTCATATGCATTAGCCTTCTTCTGTTGCAACTCTTCAGAGCTTTCAACCACTCATCCGCGTACTTCACCTTATCGCATAGAGTTTCACCGGTGAGTGTGGGGTTGTGGAAGCCCAGCCCGGCTAGTTTCTCCAGTGCGGACTTGTCCAGCGGGCAACTGGTCTTCCCGGGGCTTGGGCTTATCTTGTGGAGGACTTCTATTGCTTCCCTGTCATTGTTAACGTTCCTGAGTTGTGTGTGGGCTATGCCGTGTAGAGTTGCGCGCCACGGGTCCAATCGCTTTGCTCTCTCCATGTACAGTCTTCCTAGCTCTCTCCATGCTTTGTCAACCACTTCTACCACTCCTCTGGTTCGTAGATCTCCCTTCTCCTGCGGTCCCATGCGTACTTTAGGACTTGGCCCACGAAGCAAGCGCAGGTGAGCTTACCGCAGACAACCAGGTTCTTCTCCTTGTAGACATCGTCGGCGCGTAGTACACCCAGGTAGTAATCAACTTTTCTCCACACGTCGTACTTGTCCGGCGTCCTCTCAACTGCGATGAGGGACGGTTCGTACCCCCTCTTCCTGAGCTTCTCAAGTAGCTCCTTGACATCCTCTGGTAGCTCCATTCATAGCACCGGTTTCTTCGCGATGAGTTGCTCGTAGGCTTTTAAGAGCTCCGTCGTCGGCGCTATGTAGAAGTTACTCCCGTATATAGCTATGGCCTGCTGGTTCGCACTCCTTGCGTACTCCGTTATTGCCCTAGCTATCCTCTCCAGCTCTTGCCTACTCAGGCAGTGGTGCCCTGCTTCGACGACCTTGACTGGTTCCCTGTTGATGTGTCCCTCTTCATCTATCCAGAAACCCTCGGCGTCGTAGACCGTGCAACCACCTGCAACATTGGTGACCTCGTCTATTAGCTTCTTAACCATGTTCTCGCATTTTCCGTGGCACGTTGGAGCGTATATCTTGAGCCTCTCCCTGAAGCAGACTACTCCCCTTATGTTCTCGAGGAACT
>JAWAXJ010000239.1:0-2797 GCA_038896955.1 Desulfurococcaceae archaeon | reverse complement strand
TCTTTCTAACAGGTTTAGGGGTTTTAAGAACTCTCTGGCTACCACTACTTGAACTCTCCCCTTCAACTTTAAAACTAGGGTGTGTAGTATATCTACCCTTCTCGTATGTTCCACACGCACCTCTCGTAAGACTGGTTACTGCGTTTATCGGTCTCTTCGTGTTTCTATTAGGTGTAACTACATGGTTCTATGGAAGATTCAAAGGCTATGAAATCGTAGACTTCTGGATCTACAAGTACAGTAGGGGTTCAGCTCTCAGTAGGTTTATGTTAGGTGATATAATTGCCTCATCCCTTCTCTCCTACATCGCCCTTGGAGGTGTTTAGGGCGACCCCGGGCACCACATCTTGAGCATCTCGGGGAGAGCCTTCATCTAGAGCATCTCAGCAGCTCTCGAACCCCTCATCCAGCTACCTCCACACATATCGCTGTACAAGGTGTTTATAGGCGTTTCCATCAATACCAATCAATGAACAGATATGAAAAACGAAACAATTGCACAAGGCAGAGCTCGTTGACTAGTGGTATGATAGATTCCTTTGATTATATTTTGAGGATGGTATTGAGCGATATGCGTTTTTAGGTTGATGTGAAAAGTGCTGGTAGTAATAGTGATTACCTGAGTGTCAACGTCAGTAAGAGGATTGTAGTTCTTGCTTTCGACGAATTCATTGATGTGAAATTAAGTGCGCGCTCTTCAGCCGAGCAATCTACAAGTATTTGCGGAGATGGGTTTTCCGCGCTAATTAGCACGTCTCAGCATATCTCCTACAGAGGTCAAGAAACCTGCTTTCGATTCACATCTCTGCTAACTAGGAAGCTGGGCTGGGAATACACGGCAAGTCTCTTTCAATGCTGGACTTAGGTAGCAACAAGACAGTCGTCGAGGTATCGATGATAGTTACTATCTCAACGGAGAATCTCTTACACTTGTTCTACGATAAGCTACCGCACGTCTACGATGAAATCTGGAGTATATGAACACTTCACCGGCGCGTCTTCACTAGGTTACACCTAGAGGAAGCCATGTTCTCCTGTGCGGAAATCCGTACTAATTTATAACTCTAAGTCCGAGTTCATTATATGACACTCACACTCGATATGTTCGTAACATGTAGCCCAAGATTGTGAATAGTGGGGAAAGTTTACATCACTGTCAAAATAAGTAAAGAAGCGTTATATTCGAGGAATGGAATTGGCAGGGATGAGATTCTGTGGCAGGTCTGAAAGAGGAACAAGAAGATGATGTAGTATGAGCATATGCAGGGTTCAAAGGCGTGTTCGTCTTTGATGTCGACAAGCAACCCAAGCTTATTTAGAACGTATACAGACATCTCAAAGGAATCTCAGCTGGGCATTGTGGTTTATTAAAGCTTTGCTCTCCGTTATACATCCTTATTTAAGACAGTAGGACTAAGCGCCTCCAACTGCGACGCTATCGGTGGTTTATTGTATTTTGTATTCTATACACTGGAAGATGCCGACATCTCTGCTCATAGTTAATGTCCTACACTCTAGATAACTTAGGACTAAAGAGGAGAATATGTTGTAGTAGCAGAGGATGGAGCATAAGAGAGTGAGAAGGATAACTTAAAAGTATGTAGCCAAGTATTACAGTAGCCCCTGTAGGGTGAAGTGGCTTGCTACATACATAAGTAGAGTAATAAGATGTAGATTAAAATGGGGTGTAATTAAGCAATACGTTTACGAGAACGAGGAAGTAGGTGCAGGAACGTATGGCTACGAAAACGAAGAACAGTGTTTCAGAATATACGCAATATACGCTAGGGAAACGGAGAACTAAGCTGTGTACAAACCTACATGGCATGCTCACTCAGATACGCAGACAAAAGAAACGCACAAGCGTATTACACAGACCTGGAGATCTGTTCTAATTCTTCAATGGAAATTAATTGATAAATCTAACTAATTTATTAGGGCTAGATAAAGAGATCCCGTATAACAGATTTCATAATTACGTAAGCTGTAGCATATGCTAAGAAAGCAGGCCGCAACTAGAGATCCTATATAATTTACTGCGGATTTAAACTAAGAACGCGTTCTCAATCCACCTCTCCTTAGAGTTATTTAAATATAAATAAATATATATAGCTGGTTAAAGCCTTAATATATAAAGGGTGATCTCTATGAATAAAGCCCGAGCTTTGGTCATTTTCGCAACAGTAGCTATATTGATGTCGACGATGGTTGGATCATTAAAGCCAGTTATGTCTCAATCAGAGTCGACATGGGTTGGCGAAACAATATATATTCGAGCCGATGGAAGCATAGAGCCATCGGACGCGCCAATAATATCATCTGACAACAGGACGTACATCATAACGAGCGACATCAAGATAGTCTATGGCGATGGGATAGTGATCGAGAGAGACAATGTAATTCTAGAAGGAGGTGGACATACTATACGGGGAGCAGCGTGTTGTTCTGGAATACTACTCACTAATAGAGTAAATATCTCGATAAAGAACTTAGTCATCACGAACTTCACTTATGGAGTATATTTAAGTAGGTCTTCAGGTACCACAATCGAGAACAACACGATCAGCAACAACTTGGCCGGCATATACATGTACTCCTCAAACAACAACACGATTGAGAGTAACACTATAAGCAACAACTCAATTGGAATAGAGCTACTAGAGTCGAACAACATACACATAATAAACAACACTATAAGCAACAACTTGGCCGGCATATACATGTACTCCTCAAACAACAACACGATTGAGAGTAACACTATAAGCAACAACTCAATTGGAATAGAGCTACTAGAGTC
>JAWAXJ010000238.1:1049-2797 GCA_038896955.1 Desulfurococcaceae archaeon | reverse complement strand
CTAGCGTACTATGCATACGCTAAGCTAAAGTGGCTTAAAAGACCGTGGAACCTCAGTATAGACGAGAACTACAAGCCCAAGGTAACTATCATCGTACCTACGTACAACGAGTCTAAACTCATAGAGAAGAAGCTAGACAACATCTACGAACAAGACTACCCCAAGGAGCTTATGGAGATAATAGTGGTAGACTCAGCCAGCACGGACGGAACTCCGAGGCTAGTCGAGGAGTGGGCTAGAAAGCATAACGGTGTTGAGCTCAAGCTAGTTGTCGAAAGCGAGAGAAGGGGTAAGGCGTTTGCGTTAAACAACGCCCTGAGATACGCAAGCGGTGAGGTAGTAGTGATAGCCGACACTGATGCATTATGGCCTAGGGACGCTCTAACCAAGGCAGTTAAGTGGTTATCGAACCCTTTAGTTGGAGCTGTCTCATGCCTGAAGAAGCCTCTGGACTCAGGCGCTACCGGCGTCGAGGTAGGCTATAGACAGTATTACAACGTCTTGAGAGTTGCTGAGAGCAAAGCCTACTCTACTCCAATATTCCACGGGGAGCTAGCAGCCTTCAGGAAAGACCTGCTGGAGAAAGTGGGAGGGTTCCCCACAGATATAGGAGCTGACGATAGCTACATGGCCACCAAGATAGCTCTAATGGGCTTTAGAGCAATAATACCCGACGACCTCTGGGTCGAGGAGATGGTTCCAAAGGAAAAGTACTTCTCGTGGAGAGTTAGGAGAGCTCAGCACTTAATGCAGCACTTCACGAAGGTTTTGAGGACTAGAAAGGTTAACGAGAAGTTTAATAGGATCTTGTTAGCTGAAAGCTATCTACACCTAGTAAATCCATGGATCTTAGCCATAGCAACAATACTGCTCATAACATCAGCAATCATACGCCAAAGTTTACTATCGTTGATCACTCTAGTACTAGGATTCTCACTACTAGCGCTAAAACCCTACAGAACGTGGATAGCAACGCAGCTATGCCTAATAGTAGGTGCAGTCAGGAACCTCTATACTAAGGAAATAGTTTGGGCGAAACAAATTAAATAAGTGTCTAAAATGACTTCCTTCTCTATTACAGTAGATCGTCTTTCATCCTTTTCGCTACGTGGTTCTAAATGGTCTGCTTTATAGGAGGAGCTTTCAGAAGATGCTAAATAAGTTGCATGCGGTGGGTTAACTGAAGATGACTATGGAGGAGGTTGAGATCCTGCGAGGAAGGGCTAAAACCTTCCTAAAGTACGCTAAAGAGGCTTTGGAGCGTGGAGACTTCGACTTTGCCTGCTTCTTAAGCGAGCAAGCGGCTCAGCTCTTCGTAAAGTCTGTAATACTAGAGTTGGTAGGTGAGGTTCCTAGGCTGCATCGGGTAAGAGAACTTCTCTACTTATTGAGTAGGTCGGTGCCTGAGGTAGAAAAACCGATAACAAAGTTTATTGAGGAGAATAGAGAGGGGCTGAGAGCTCTCGACGATGCTTACATAACCTCTAGATATATGCCCTACACGTATACACGTGAGGATGCTGAGACCCTTGTTAAGCTGGCTGAGAATTTAATCGAGTTTTTAAGTAGGGTGTCGAGGAAGTGCAAGCACTAGAGAGGTACTACAAGGCTAAGTACGAGAGGTTTAAGGCCCTTTTGAAGTGGAGAGATCAGCTACCAGAGATTTTAGAAGCTGCTAGGAGTGTCCTGCCGGATGCGGAGGTATATGTCTTCGGAAGCGCTCTGAGAAACGAGCTCACGGCTAATAG
>JAWAXJ010000238.1:0-1040 GCA_038896955.1 Desulfurococcaceae archaeon | reverse complement strand
ATCCGATAAAGCTACAGGTTCACAGCGCCATAAGCTAGCTGTAGCCATAGAGGAGAAGCTGAGAAACCCATTCATATTCGAAATACATTTGACAACGAAGGAAAAGCTAGCCTGGTACAAAAAGCATGCGAAAGAACTAGTTCCTGCAGAGCAACTCATTCAAGAGATCATCAAGGGAGATGTGGGGGCTAAGCAAAACCACACCAAATTTTAAGGGTCCCCTGGAAGTTCAGCGATAGCCGTTGGCATGAACAGGACCTACGTGAAGAGGTTTGTCTCGGATATCGAGGGGGTCTATTGAAGCCATCTTCTGCTATACATCGAGACCCTACGAGAGCATGGGTTAGGCTGAGAAGTATATCAAGCTTCAGACACTACGTACTGACTAGGGGCGAAGTACTCTTGGAGAAGAGGTCGAGACTCTATGAAGCACCGATAATGAGAACGCTAGACGAGCTAGCAGTCCTGAAAAGCGAGGAGACCATACTCTAAGGCTCCTAGTAAAGAAGTAGCCCAGCTCTTCAAGCTATGAGAACTCTCTTCGTAGTTCCGCGCTACTATCCTCACATCGGCGGAGTCGAGTACGTTGTTAAATCAGTAGCTGAGAGGCTTGCTGGGAGAGGACACGAGGTCACAGTACTCTGCGGTGAGCCAGGCATAGATAACCCCAGAGAAGAATGGGTCAATAATGTTCGCGTAGTTAGGTGGCCTATATGGGCTCCTGGAGATGCTTACTACTTCCCAAGGATGAGGAGAGCCCTCGAACGCTGGCTTCTGGATACAGCTAGGGAGAACGATGTAGTGCACTTCCACAGCATTCACAGCGTGTTCACGGTTTATTCTCTGAATATCTTGAGGAACAGTGATGTACATAGGGTTTTAACTCCTCATTACCATGGCACTGGGCACACTTTCTTTAGGAGAACCTTGTGGGTGATCTGGAGAAGGTACATTGGGAGAGCATTGGCAAGCGTTGACGTTGTTCACTCAGTTTCAAGTCACGAGGAGCAACTACTAGTAAGGGACTTCGGGATTAAACC
>JAWAXJ010000237.1:0-2825 GCA_038896955.1 Desulfurococcaceae archaeon | reverse complement strand
TGCTGGTTCACCCTCATAGGATCTTTCGATCCGCGGTTCCAGTATCGAGGCAATCATGTCTAGTAGTCTACCGGTGCTTGAAGCCGGTGTATACTTACCACTTCTGGTTAAAACGTAGGGTGCTACCAGGTCCATTTTACTTGGATTAGAGGCATCCTTTAGTCTCAGTAGCCTTGTGATCTCATCTAGTTCAAATCCTCTCTTAGCATAGTAAGCTATGGCTATTCTAATGGGCTTAAGGGTGTCAGTGTCGCTGGTTACTGGGAGTTGCTTTAGTGATGCAACACGGTTAAACCCGTAGACCTCGGTGTTGAACACTAGTACTTCTCCACCCCAGATTGTTCCATCGAGACCCCAGCCTACACCGTCTAGAGCTACACCAGCTATTTCACCGGAGAACTCGTTGTCGTAAGCTGCACCAAGGACGTGAGCGTAGTGGTGTTGAACTTCAACCAAGGGGTAACCTTTCTTCCTGGCGTACTCTAACCCTATTCTCCTAGCGTAAAGTCTTGGATGCGCATCAACAACCACGATAGGTTTGCTTCTCGAGCCGATCCTGTAGGTTGAAGCGAGGAAATCGACGTACTTCAGCAGTTCCCTCTGAGCACTGAAGCTATCAAGGTCTCCTACGAACTGCGTGAGAACAACTTTGTTACGAAAACCAATAGCACCAGCTGAGGATATATCACCTCCAAACGCTATGTACTCACCTCCGAGGTCTCTCGGTATTGTAATCCACTCTGGTGCATAACCCCTGCTTCTCCTGAGCAGTACGTATTTTCCACCGGTTTTTCTAATAACACTGTCGTCCACTCTGTTCACGATATCTCTATCGTGAACGAGGAAGTAGTCCACTACGCTGGAAAGCTTGGACTTAGCGCACTCCTCATCAGTGCACATTGGTTCACCAGACACATTACCACTAGTCATAACGAGGAACCGATCACGGGTTTCCATGAGTAGCAGGTAGTGTAGTGGAGTGTATGCTATGAATACACCTTCGTGTGAAAGACCAGGTGAAACATACTTGGAAACAGGGCTGTCGTGCTTCTTGGGTAAGAGCAGTATGGGTGCTTGAGGTGATTCAAGAACAAGCTCATCCTCTCTAGTGATATAGACAAGTTTTCTCAAGACGTCAACGTTTAATCCCATAACAGCGAAGGGTTTTCTAGGTCTTTTCTTTCTTCTCCTGAGCTCTAGTACAACGTCATCGTCTGTAGCCAGGGTTGCTATGTGGTATCCTCCAATCCCCTTGATCCCAACGATGCACCCTTCCTCGATGAGTTTGGCAGCCTCCTTGATCGGATCTTTGCACTCGACAACCTCGAAGTTTCTGTTGTAGAGCACCAGCCTGGGACCATCCTCTGGGCAACTAATACCCTGAGCATGGTATCTTCGGAGGTTTTCAGGGTTCTCGTACTCCTGCAGGCACCTGCTACACAGCTTGTACTTGAACATCGCAGTGTTCTCGCGGTCATAGGGTACTCTGTACATCATCGAGAACCGTGGTCCACACCATGCGCACGAGTTGAAGGGATACCTGTATCTTCTATCACTCGGATCTAGTACTTCTCTGAGGCAATCCGAGCACACGGCGAAATCCGGGGGTATCATCGACTCGGTGTAGTAATCGTAGTTGCTCTTCTCTATCGCGAAGAAAGTATAGCCTCTCGGTTTTTCGAAGCATGCATAAACACTATCAATGCTTGCTGGTGGAGGCTTCTCGTAGTAGAGTGCAACAAGAAACTCCTCAACCTGGTTCCAGGGTCCCTCAATCCAAACCTCTACTTCGCTACCACCAATGTTGCGTATGTATCCTCGTAGACCAAGCTTAAGCGCCAGTCTACTAATAAACGGGCGAAAGCCAACTCCCTGAACAAGACCACTTATAACAAGGTGTACAGCTATGCTCTCAGCGGTATCAGCGTTCATTGCAGCTGACTCGCCTACTCTAGCCGGCTTCTACTCATCCGAGGTACGCGCTTACCATCGCCTATAATCCAGTAGTCCCCATTACTACGCTTCTCCAGCTTGAACACGGGAACCTCGCTCTTGACCCTCTCAACAATCTCCTCTACTGCTTTCATGGATTTCCTCCTGGAGTCGGCAACGGAAGCTACGATGAGGGTTATATCTCCCTGCTTTGCTCTTCCAACTCTGTGCCAAATAGCAACAGCTCTTAAACCGTGCTTCTCTGCTTCCTCCCTTGCAATTCTCTCCATTGATAGTAGAGCGGCATCTTCCACAGCCGTGTACTCGAGCTCTTGAACTATGTTTCCATCAACAACACCTTTCACGAAACCAATGAAAACGGAGAGAGCACCAGACCTTGGATCAACCTTTCTAAGCTCTTCAAACAGCTCGTTAAGATCCACTCGTTCATTCTCGCGAATAAACCTTACGCTGATCTTCACGCTTTCTTCACTGGAACCACCCGAGAATGGTGGTGTTATGTGAACCACCGTGTTTTCTCTCAAAACGTATTTCCCCTCTACGATAGTACCGTTCACTATGACTATGGGCTGCACGTTCTCTGGCATCTTGTACTTTTCTTTCAGAATTCTCAGTAGCTCTTCAACAGTGATTTCGTCGTCGAACTCAAGAACTACTTCCTCGCCAATGTAGTCTTTGAACAGAGAGTATGCTTTAACTACTACCTTCAACTTCTTTACTCCCCTTAATCTTCTCGAGGACCTTGATCTCGGTAATAGCTGTATAAGGGTACTGCCCTTTTTCATCCTTCTCGTACTTCTTAACCATGTCCCAGACGTTCAACAAAGCGATGGCAACACCAACAAGAGCCTCCATTTCCACACCGGTTTTAG
>JAWAXJ010000236.1:0-2829 GCA_038896955.1 Desulfurococcaceae archaeon | reverse complement strand
CGGAGGGAACGCATTAATTGGTCAGCAAAATATGTTAGGAGCGATGTTCGCTGTTGATGAGATTAATGCTCAGGGTGGTATTAAGAGTCTTGGCGGGGCTAAGATTAAGCTGGTTATAGGTGATAGTGCTGGAGACCCATCCACAGCAGCCAGAGAAGCAGAAAGACTAATAGCAGTAGAAAACGTAGTCATTGTCGTAGGAGCGTACCTTAGCTCTAGCACGAAGACCGTCAGCGAGGTCTGCGAAAGATACCAAACACCGTGCGTTAACGGGGACTCGACATCGCCAGTGTTAACGCAGAGAGGTTTACAATGGTTCTTCAGAACAACTGCGGATGATACACTCTTTGCTAAGCAGCATGTGGAGTTCCTGAAGCATTTAAACACTACTTACCCAGGCTCCATAAAGACAGTAGCCATACTACATGAAGACAGTGAATGGGGCACGATGTCCGCTGCGGCTTGGGAGAGGTTCAGTAAGGAGGCTGGATTCACTGTAGTGGAGAAAATCTCCTACAGAACAGGAACACCATCACTAGACACAGAAGTATTAATACTGAAAGCAGCAAACCCAGACGTCGTGTTCTTGGCGACCTACCTAACGGACGCCATCTTGCAGACAAAGACATTTTACAAGTACGATTATCTTCCAAAGATCGCTCTCTCTCAGGGAACTGGACATATACATCCCCAGTTTGCGAGGGAGGTTGGGTCTCTAGGTTATTATCTCTTCAGCAGGGAGGTATTTAACTGGGATCTCTATGATAAGGTTCCTGGCCTTAATGAGGTTAACGAGAGGTATAAGAGTAAGTATGGCATGGATCTCTATGGGGGCAGTATCAGGAATTACGTTGCAATGTGGACATTATACTACGCTCTTGAGGAGGCTGGTAAGGTGGTCTCCCCAACAAACCTACAGGCATTCAGGACAGCTGTAAGAGACGCACTAAGGAATGTTGACATAGGACCGGGTATACTACCGGTTCCGTGGGACGGTGTAAAATTCGACGAAACAGGACAGAATATCAGGGCTAAAGGCATAATCGTTCAAATGATGCCTGACGGGAAATGGTACACGGTGTGGCCTCCTGAGTATGCTACTAGGGACTACGTGTTCCCAATGCCGCCATGGTCTGAAAGACCTAGCTAAAACCCCTTAAAAGAACTCTTTTAAAGACAAAAAGCTTAAAAACTTCTTGCTCCGTGTAATAAAGGGATAGGCCATGGAGACGGCTCTTATCCTTCAATCTCTGTTAGAAGGGGTTCTGAACGGGAGTGTTTACGCTTTAGTAGCCTTAGGCCTAGGCCTGATATGGGGTGTTACGGAGATTGTGAATTTTGCGCATGGTGATTTTTTAATGCTTTCAGCTTTCATCGTATACTTTCTTCATTACTATTTTGGGTTAGGCCCTATAGAAGCAATCCCTATATGTTTCGCTATAAACTTCTTACTAGGATATGCTTTACAGAGGCTCCTAATAAATAGGATAATAGAGGCCCACCTTCTTGCACAGACCTTCACTACGTTTGCCTTAGCTCTCATAATTAGAAATAGCTTCTACGTGGCTCTAGGGCCTGATGTGAAGAGTATAGCGAATCCCCTCGCTGTGGCTTCGATAAACATCATGGGCATTAGATTAAGCGCTGCGAAAATCGTGGCTACAGCGGTGGCAGCGGCTCTCACGCTAGCTCTCTACATGTTCTTGAAGAGGACCTATATTGGAACGGCTATAAGGGCGATAGCGCAGAACAGAGCCGCAGCTCAATTAATGGGGGTGAACACCAAGCAGACGTACTCCATATCTACAGGGATAGCTGTCGGTTTGGCAGGAGTCGCAGGCGCTCTCATAGCTTCTTACTACTACATATTCCCTGAAATAGGTCCCTCGTTCACAATACTTGCCTTCGTAGCGGTGGTGCTTGGAGGTATTGGAAGCATACACGGTGCAGCTATAGGAGCTTTAATAGTCGGTTTACTTCAGAATATCGGTGCGTTGGTGTTTGTGCCTGCTTTAAAGGATGTCCTGGTCTTCTTCATATTCGTAGCGTTCCTCGCGATTAAACCTACAGGGCTCTTTGGTGATTAAAATTGATGGAGTCTTTACCTAGTTTGCTGAGGGTGAAGCCTTCCGTAGATCTATACATTGTAATAGCGTGTTTCGTATTCCTAATCGTCACACCACTGATATACAGTAGTTACTTCTACCTTAACGCTCTTTACGTTGCTTCAATACTGATGTTGGCAGGTATGGCTTGGGTTCTTATGGGGGGGTATACCGGGCTGATAAGTTTCGGTCATGCGGTCTTCTTCGGTATAGGTGCTTACACTCTAGCACTAACGTACAATTCGGGCATAATCCCATGGCTCGGGTTTATTTTGAGCGGTTGTATGGCCGCCTTATTCGCGGCTGCAATAGCGTTCCCGTTACTGAGATTAAAAGGCCGTTGGTTCAGTCTCGCGACCCTAGCTACGGCTGAAGCTATGAAACTTTACTTCAACAATTGGGAGTTTGTTAACGGTAATAGAGGTATAGAGCTTTCTAGGATGCCGTACGGGGTAGAGTGGATGTATTTCATACAACCTATTTACTACAATTACATCGCATGCATTGTTTTAATAATCAGTATGATAGCGATATATATGGTCACTAAAAGTAGGATTGGTTATTACGCGCAGGCTATTAGAGAAAGTGAAGAAACTGCCATGGCAGTTGGAGTAAATACCTTTAAATATAAGTACCTGGTCATGGTCATAAGCGGCTTCTTCACAGGGGTAGCAGGCGCTCTGTATACTGTGAGGTTCAGATTCATAGATCCTTTCGCAGTGAT
>JAWAXJ010000235.1:0-2832 GCA_038896955.1 Desulfurococcaceae archaeon | reverse complement strand
TGCTACGGTCAACTTGGTGGAGCAGGGTAACAGGGTAGCAAGTGGTATCACGTGGGTACCACCAGCAGGAGTAATCGGTAGCAGATAGGTAACAGAGTAACACGATAGGTAGCACGGAATGATGCAGTGACCTTCTCCTCAGCAAAGTTGAGAGGCATGCTCGTCCACGGAGATCCCCGGGATTCAAGGAAAAACTAGAGGCGTCTAAGCCGCTGAGTTTCTACGAAGTTGACCCCGGTGTTGCTTACACTAGTTGATGCTCACACGCACTACGAAGGGTGTTTAACTTGCAGAACACTGCCGCGAAAACCGCTTCCATGTTTTTCGCTGTTTCCAAATTTGGATACAACACGGGAACACTTCTCAGACATCACGGTTTCTCGTGAAGTCCGTGGCCCGATCCCCAGCTAAAGCATTGACTAGAGACTCATGGGTTCGCGCGTGGAAACAGCGAGATACGCGGGATCTCGGCTAAGGAGCATCTCCTGGAGAGAAACTAGAAGAGAAATAAGTGAAGTCCTGCTTTCCTCCACAGGAGTTCCAGGGCTTTGTGTGCCCGAGTGGTTCCCGTCGATGCTCCACGCTCTGAATAACCCCGGAGCCCTGTTCACCCCCTAGCTGCTGCAGCGCTGCCGGAGCGCACAGAGCTCTGTCCGGGGGAGGAGTACCCCCCGGGGTGCTCCTCTACTGGTTCATCCTGGAGAAGTCTACTTCAACAGGTGCAACAGGGTGAAACCGGCTCCTGTAGAAGCACTTAACCACCGTGGAGCCCGCGAATCTGCACCCTGTGCATTGTTCCGCGAGGTTTCCAACTCGGGGGTGAGCCTGTCGAAACCCTGCTGAAGCCTTCGCAGGCTTAGTACTACGTGTACACACGTTAATCAGCGTGTTCAGCCCGAAGCCGAGTTCCCGTGGAAACCCCTGAATCGAGGAAACTGCGTTGTTTCCAAATTTGGAAACAATGAGGTGAGTGAAACATAGTACAGGATACAACGGAAAGCAAAGCAGAACATAGTATCAGGAAATTTCACGGTGCAAACAGCTGTTGCTCGTACACTATTTCAGGGAGTTTTTAATGCATACACCCTCTGCCCTCCGGGGAGGGAGTTGAGCTCAGGTTTGCCTGTCGCCTTGCATAGGGTTGTAGCATCCGCGGAGCTCGGGAGCTGAGGGTTTGCAGCAGAGTACCTACTCTTACCGGTTTACTACTTATAAAGGATACCATCACGGGAGACAACCACAACGCACGAGGTCTTAGCCCTTCCGGTGGCTCACAACGTGTCGTCGCAAGCCCTGATCTCGCTGTACCTTGGCGAAATAGCCAGTTGCCACGCGAGAGCCTGAGCCCTGGGAGCAACGGGGGGCGGGTGCTTCGACCACCTGCTTTCTTCTTCTGTCAACAGCCTGAGCGACGGTTTCACCGATGTGAAATAACAGAGCAAGCAAGCTTATAAGCATTCAAACAGAAAGAATCAAACATGGGATCAGTAGTGCAGGCCCAGGCTCGGGATCAAGATCAAGCCGAGCTCAGCAGGCTCTTGTACGAGCTCCTGGCAATCCACAACAGGGTAGCCCTGGAGCTCTCGTACTGCCACTCAAAGACAGTTATGCCTATTCCCTGGAGCTACATCTCCGACCTCATAAACCGCGGACTAGCACTAGCAGACGAGATCGAGAGAAAGTACGGTAAACACCCCCGGGTTGAATCAATAAGAAGCTGGCTCCTCTTCTACAAGACGAACAATGTAGACCCGCAGAGATGCTAGTAGATCCACAGCGGTTCAACCGAAACCACACTCCACTCTCCGTGCTTAACCAGAGTTCTCCATAATTCCCGTGGCGAGTTTTCAACAAAACTCCAGCCTGGAGACTGCTCCATCGAAGTCTACCTATTACTTACTAAGGATACTACCGGGCTACTGGGGGTTCCGAAGTGCGATGATCGCAGAGCGCTGCACTCCCAGGTGCTTGCAACATCTGCGAAGCTTGCATCAACTGCTTGAGTAGTTTTCGTTGAAAGAACGCTCGCGGGAATTCATGCTTCTACATGAAACCCGCAGACACGCCCCTCATCGAAGGTGCTCTGTTGCAGACCTTCGAGTGTTCAAGGCTATGAGCACCTCAGGTCAACTGATCGCCAGTGGAGATGATTAACATGTGATGAACCCTGTGGACGATCAGTCAGTGAAAACCGTCCTCCGCGCTCGAGTTTCCACGGTGAACTCTCCGCGGGTCTTCGTCAACCGTCTCCGCGTTATCCTCTGAACCTAAAGTGTGGTAGACTAGTACTCCCTCTGTGAAACCCAGCTCTCTCAGCAAGTTAGCTAGTGCGGGGAACTTCACGGTGTGAAAGGATCCCGCCGCCATTGTCTTCCTCTCATAGTAGATAAACGTATCCCTCCACCACAGCCAAAGCACACCTGTTTCCCTCACGGGGAGTAGCGTGTGCACAAGCAGGTCCAGGGCTGTTTCTCGATCCCCTCTCTCAACTAGGCTTTTGGCGGTTTCCACCACTCTTCTGATCTTGTCTCTGAGCCTGGGCGGTAGAGTCTTAACGGGGGTTAGACCGGTTTTCCCGTAGAGGAGGCTCTGCAGTCTTCTCTCTCCTCCTATTCTCCCCGCCCGGGCCCTCTTGATATCGAAAACCCCCACTAGGGCTTCGATTGGTACACCCACAGCTCTGTACCTATCACCTGATTTCTCAACTAGTCCTTTCACCTCCAGCAGTCTCAGCTGTGTTTTCACAGTCTCCGGGGTTACTCTGCGCCCCGTGAAGAGAGTGTAAACGCGGGCTAGTTCTTCTAGTGTGGACTCTCCTCTCTCGAGTAGGTA
>JAWAXJ010000234.1:0-2836 GCA_038896955.1 Desulfurococcaceae archaeon | reverse complement strand
GAATTGAAAGTTGATCCTGATACCACGCTTTTTAATCGTCAAAACACGATAATACAATTAAAGATTTGTAAGGAAAGCTGAGACAGTGGAGGAGCTTAGGATGGTACTGAGGAAGAAGCTTAGAAGTGAGGTTTTCAGGGTTTTAACGAGGGTTGAGATGCAGAAGGTTTTCTCGAACTGTGTAGGCGTTGGAAGCCCCTTCTTAGTTCACGACCCCGATACTTACCAAGTCATGATGCTTTTCACAGCTTGGAGCGATTTAGCGGGTAATGCAAGGGAGCTTTGGATTGGGGATATAGATAAGGACCTAGAGGTTAGGAACATGAAAAGGCTTGCGACTGGTGCTCTTTTCGACGTTGCAGGTCTTAATACAGCCACAGCCTTCTGGGATGATTACAACGAAGAGTGGGTTTTCGCGTGTACAGCGTATGGAGCTCCTAAGAAAAGTTATGGCTACTTTATATTCTTCGACAAAAACTGGAATGTGAAGAGAACGCAGGTTATAGACTTCGAGAGCACGTTTGACACGACAACCTTTACTCCGAACCTTGGAGATGCAGGCATAGGTACTGTTCCCCTTGACAACAAGTACCTAGTTATGACAGCTGGATTTGATGCGGACCGTTCAATGTGGTATTTAAGCGACTACACAGCTAGACCTTTACCCAAGCCAACCATCGGTAACGTTTATGAGTCGAACCGGTTTCTCTTAGCACCTACGTACTTCACTGGTGAAAGAGACGTTCACCAGTTATTCGTTTACAACAAGCAGCTCATCATGCTGAGTGAAACAAGACACTATACACAGCTCTGGGGGTTTGAAGTCTGCTTTGGACCCGAGAAGGACTGGGGAATGATAGGTGCAACGCCTATGTTCGGGAAGTTTCACATGCCCTCAGCCACAATCTTTCCGCATGGCTTAGTAAACTACACGCACATGGTTGCAAACGTTGGTCATCCGCACTACACTTCACTTCTTGGGGCACCTTTCCTTTTCTTCGCTACGTTTCCAACGTGGGATGCTAAAGGGAAGAGGAGGTATGCACATGAAATATGGGCTGTAAGGATAAAGCCTGAAGAAGCCTTCGATCCGAGGAAGAACTTTCCTCTTGTTGCTTGTGGGTACAATGAACCGTACAGAATTGGGAAAATCCCTATACCAACGTTTGGTGCTAAAACTGCAACCATCTACATCTTCAACGCCTCTGCGCACGGGGCGCTCATAGTCATTGAGAGCTCAAGCCCACTCCACATCTGGACTGAAACTACCAGTGGATACTCAAGTAGATACTCTATCTCAGCTGGGAACAACAAGCTCATAATCAGCTCCCCAGCTCCTTACATTGCCTTGAAGACTGACGTAGACGTGAAAGAGTGGTTAGTGGTGCTGGAGTAAGCTTATTCAACTTAATACCGCTAGAACTGCCGAAGAGGATCCCGGGTAGGTACTAAAGAAAGCCGTTTCAAGCTTTGGGCAACGGGAGGATAGTGCTCAATTTGCTCATGCGCAAGGAAAGCGGTAACTTGGTGAAAGACCATTCACCCTACGGAAACCTCGGAAGGCTTTACGGGAGTACAATGTAAAGAGTTGAAAGAACTAAGCTGCCCGCGTAGACCTCTTCGTGAACCCTCTTCGGCGAGTACTATAAGGAATTGAAAGGTGAAAGGAGTTTGGTCTAAATGAGGATGAATTGAATCAGTGCTATAGTTAGTGCTACAGTGGTTGCTATACTCATTTCTTTATAAGCACTTGTTAGTGGTGTTTTAAAGTATTGTGCAGTATAGACGTAGCAGAGGTGTGCTGGTGAAG
This sequence comes from Desulfurococcaceae archaeon, assembly GCA_038896955.1. Classification (GTDB taxonomy): domain Archaea; phylum Thermoproteota; class Thermoprotei_A; order Sulfolobales; family Desulfurococcaceae; genus UBA285. The sequence continues at coordinate 1,026 of JAWAXJ010000234.1, read as the reverse complement.
CTATGTATCCAAGCATGTTCGAAGCGTAGATTAGGGCAACCTCCTTAACCCCGAGGTTTACTGTGTTTTTGAACACCGATGTTGCGAGAACTATGCCAACAAGTGGAGAACCTGTGGCCAGAGATATAGTGAAAGGTGCTATGACCATGAACACTGTTCTCCAGAGCTCTGAGCTCAAGGGTGCAATCTCGGAGAACACACGTGGTCCATCAACAGCCATGAACACGTCTCTAAGAAGAACAGCGGAGAACGATGCTAGGACAAGCTCAAGAGTTGTCCTTGACCTAACAGCTTCCCAGATCAGTCTTAGGCTTGCACCGGATAGCTTAACAAGGAGCACTATTGCTAGTGTAAGCCCGATTATCATCGAGTAGCGAGTTAAAGGAACCCAAGGCACTAGTTGCCTATCAACCAGTGGGCTTAACACTAAAGCTACCACTACGGCCGTGAGCATGGGTAAGAAAACACGTAGAACCTCTTTTTCATCTCCTTCTACGTTTTCGCCTACACTCCATTGACCAGTATTTTGGAAGCCAAGTAGGTAGCCAGCTACAGCCATAGAGAATGCTACTGGTAATCCTCTAGCTACGAGACTCCACACGCTGATTCCTGTAAGGCTTGCAGTTGCTACTATAACTGCGCTAAGAGGATAAACTATGAAGACCACATGCCGGAACCAGACGTTGATGAACAGCTTCTTCTCCTTGCTTAGACTAAGCTTGTCTCCAACAGCATCAACAACAGGAGCAGACATAAGTGCACCTCCGGGAACAGGTAGTAAACCCATAACAGCTGGAACAACCGATGCAACAAGCTTAGGTTTTCCAAGGAGTTTTACAAGTTCTTCACCAAGCTTGGAGATAAAACCCGTTGCGTTGTAGAGACTTACCAGTATAGCTATCATGAACACTACCAAAACAAGGTCAAACGTCGCTGTACTATAAGCTGTTGAAAGCAGTACAGAGGTAAAAACATCTAGTCCGGAACCTATTAACCCCATGGTTATAGAAGCGAGTAGAAGAGCTA
>JAWAXJ010000233.1:0-2836 GCA_038896955.1 Desulfurococcaceae archaeon | reverse complement strand
ACAGGAGAATTCACCCGCTCAAGCCGAGCTATACCGTGGTTGCTTACGGTGGTGGAGGAACGCACGGCTACCACTACGACAGAGACAGGGCAACCCTAAGCCTAAGGGAGAAGGCACGTCTTCAGACGTTTCCCGACTCCTTCCTATTTTCAGGGAGCAGAATGGAGATCAGAGCGCAGATAGGTGAAGCTGTACCAGTACTCGCGGCAAAGCGGACTGCGGAAGCCGTGCAACAGCTCCTCAAGCTCGCGAAGTAGGGGACTAGCAAGCGATTGTGCTTCAGCTCACCGCTCTCTGGAACAGTAACCTTTCACTAAAGCCTGTTGATAAGCTTTGAACCAAGCAGGGACTCGCAGTACTCGCAGAGCTCCTGCGGCAACTGCTCAACTGGAACGTAGTACACCTTCGCACTGACCCTCACGGAGCCGCGCCTCTCAACGAGGAGGTCTACACCGTGCTCATCGAAGTACATGATACTCGAGTAGCTCAGCGGAAGCAACGCTCTATCCCTATCACCACGCCAACCGTGAACACCAACCACAGCACCAAGCACCCCCGCACCACCAAGAGCAACACGAACAGCACGCCTAACAAACCCCCTACCAAAAAGAGAAGTAGCATACCAAACAGCAACACTCCAAGCACCATCAACAAGAAACTTAACAAACCTAAGCCTAACAAGAAACTCAAAGTAATTACTACAACCCCTCACATGAACACGACCCAAACCAAAAACAAGATCACCACAACCAACACCCCCGCCAGAAACCAGGATGTCCTTGCGATCACTCCTACTGGCGTCTCCGTAGTCTCCTGGTGATGCATCAACAGCCAGCCTGTAGACTCCGTGCTTGACCTTGACGAGTACACCTCTCCTGACTAGTCTCGATATTGCATCGTGTACTCTTCTCCTAGCGTTATCACCCATTGTCTCCTTCAGGGAGAAGTAGACAACGACGTCGCTGGCCGTGAACGTCTCCGCTACGCGTGTAGCATAGGTGAGAACCAGTTTCTCCAGGGGCCCGAGCTTTGCAAGCAGTGTCCTTGGGTTCTGATGAGGGTGAGACTTATTAGGTGCTTTTGCAGAGTAGCTATACTGAGCTGAGCCCATGATGTGAACCCTGTTTCCCCCCTACATATATATCCTATGCGCGTTCAGTTAAAAAGGCTTTCCACCTGGTGCAACCTTTATAAACCCTGATTCAGATAGGATGCATGGGTGATGCGTGTTGGAAGCAAAGCAGAAGCGTGTTGGTAAAAGTGTGAGAGTCTCCGTTATGCTACCTCCCCACATAGTTGAGAAGCTACTTGAAATAGTGAGAGAGGAGGGATACTGGAGTATCGGAGACCTCATAAGAGAGCTACTGAGAAGAAAGATAGCTGAGCACGAGGCAAGGAAGCCGTGAGCAATCCCCTCTTAGACCGCAGGCTACGGGTGGTAGGTTGAGCGAAGTAGTAGTTGAACCAGGTGGAGCACTGCTCAGGGTATTACGAGCTCCCGTGGTTTATAAGGAGAACGACAGGATAGTCATAGAGATACCGCTGAAGCAAGAGGTGAGAGTTGTGAGTGTTAGACTACCAGAGGACGTTGTCTACACAATAGACAAGGCAGTAGCCGTCACTATTGCGAGGGGTGGCGAGGAGATTTCGAGGTCCGAGCTCATTAGGAGGGTTGTTGAGGCACTAGCATACGCCTTCTCACAGCTTGACTACGTAGTTGACGAGGTCAAGGTCTCCTGCAGGAACAAGGAGGCAGAGGTCTCAGTCGTGCTGAAGCTCACAGCCAAGAGAGCGAGCTCGTGATGATAAGGTATATTTGTGGAAAGTGCGGCTTCGTGCTCTACGAAAGCAGGTGCGCCGTGGAACCTGAGAAAATTATAGCAATGTACGATGGAGTTTGCCCGAGGTGCGGGAAGAAGCTCGAGAACCCCGCTAACAACTGGAAGATCAACATTAGAGTAGTTAGAAAGAACACCGTTCCCCGCTCTAGGTGAAACCGAGTATTTCGCCGGCTCTCGGTATCCTCTCAACAACTCTTCCCGTTGGCTCAAGGTAGTACTGAACAGTTGTATCGTACCGTGAGTGCCTAGCAAGGTGCTTGCTTACAACGTCGAGTGGTACACCCTTCTCCCTGAGCGATGTAATTCTGCTATGCCTTAGGATGTGCACTCTCAGCCTTCTACCCCTTGGCTCTATTCCAGCCCGCTTGCAGTCCTTCTTGAAGGCTATTTCAACGGCTCTCCTTGACACGTTGAACAGCTTCTCTTCGCCGAGGAAGGAGCGATACTCAAGTATCATCCTCTTGATCCACGGCTCGAGCTCGTATGTAACCCTCTCCTCCCTCTTCTTCTTGAGCACCGTGAAGGTTACAGTGCTCTTCTCGAGGTCAACGTCTCTCCAGGTCAGGGACAGCACTTCACCTATCCTCCTAGCGTACGTGTACATCAGAGAGTATATAAGCTTCCTGACCGGTGAGGGACAAGTCCTTATCAACCTTGCAACCTCTTCGTCGGTCAAGTAGTCAACTCTGCCTACGCTACTGGGTGGAAGCCTCTTCTTCAGGAGTCTAACCTTTCTCTCGTCAACATCGAGCATCATCACGTCGAAGTAGCTTAGAACATCGTAGGCGTAGGCTCTAACAGTGCTAGAGCTGTAGCCCTTCTCAACGAGCTCATCAACCCACATGCTCAGCGATTCAACACCTGGCTCAAGGTTCCTCCTCTCGAGGAACTCCTCGTACATCCTGAGAACGATGAGCTTACGCTTAACACTTGACTCTGGGTACATGCTTCTAGCTCTGAGCTCGAAGGTCCTGAGGTCCAGCTTGCTCAACTCT
>JAWAXJ010000232.1:0-2837 GCA_038896955.1 Desulfurococcaceae archaeon | reverse complement strand
GTATCTCGCCGACTTCGTCAATGGGTAGTACATGTTTAGAACCCAGCTACCGTAGTTTCTTCCGGTAATAGCCTGGCCTAGTAGGATCATTGCCGCTTCGTTGTTGAATACTATGATCGCCGCGTTGATCAAGGCTTCTCTAATTTCCGGGTCTATCACCCTCTGAGAGAGCTTACATAGTGCACTAACGGGTACATCCTTCCAGCCAGCTGCACCTATGCTCACAAATGCTACAGGCTTCTCCCAGTTTTTCTTTGTTGCCTCCTCGTCTAGAACGTATCCAACTACTAATAGGGGTTTATTTGTTGGACCAGTGTAAGTAGCACCCTTGCCCTGGGGGCCGATCACCACAATGTACTTTGGTGTTTCGATAATCCTTTCTACATTGACTACGTATTCACCGACATTATTGGGTGCTACATTTACGAAGTACTTTATGTCCTTAAACTCTGCACCACCCCATACGAACGGCATCAAGTAGTTGTCGGGGTCTAGGTAGTCGGGTATCCAACCAATTAACGCGACATCGAAATTGAAGTGATCAACTTTGTCTAAGTACTCAGGCCAACTATACACTTCAACGTAGACCTTGAACCCTAATCTTGTCCACTCGTTTTGTAGTAGAGCGGCTATTTGCGCGCGTGCTGTGTTACCAAGGTTATAAATTATTGTAATAGTGTACTTAGAGGGGTCGAACCCTTTCTCTTTCAGCGCGTTAATTATTTCCATAGCCTTCGCTCTGTTGTACTCATACTTCACGATGTTGAAGTCTGTCCATCCAAACATACCTTTCGGTACAATGGTGTATAATCTGGTGTATAGTCCTCCGAAAATCTGTTCTAGAATTGTATCGTAGGGAACAGCCCACGAGAGAGCTTGTCTAACTTCAGTTATGTTGAAAGGTTCTTTCATGTTGTTGAATAGTACGTATTGAATTGTTAACCTAGGTTTTGTAGGGTCGGGTTCCAGTATTAAATAGAATCCGTCAACCGGTGTACCATTAAGATCCTTCCATCTAGCAGGAGTTATAGCGGCTATGTCTGCTACGCCAGTCTTATAGAGCTGAATTCGCGTCATTTCATCATCTGCTATTATGTACAGTATGGTCTCGTGAAGACTGTATCTAAGTTCAGTGGGAGTCGGTGTGGGGCTTGGTGTAGGAGTTGGTGCTGGAGCTGGAAGCATTGTTGTTGTGAGAATAGCTACAACAGCGATTACCACGATGACAGCTATGACGATAGCTAAAGTCCTGGTTGTAACGCCTTTCACATACACCCCCTTCGGGTTTATTAAAAACTTTTTAGAAATATATATGTTTCCTTTTTCCTTCCTTTATTAAGTGTGCAGATGTCTACGCTGGACAAAGCCGTGCTCAACAATATCGACTACGAATGAAAATAATTCTGATAATGTAGTCTACGAAGCTGCTGAGTTCTTTAAACTCGTGGATGATTTGGTTTGAAAGAAACATGTTGTGTCTTATATGGAAAAGAACTGGGTTACAGCAGAATTATCTCTTGTTAACCCTTTACAACACCAATAGGCATAAGCCTCGCAACGGGTCTTGCTATTTTTACTTTTTCAGCAACAAATACAACTTTATCCACATCCTTGTACGCTTCTGGAGCTTCCTCGCTGACAACTCTCTTCGTGGCAGCTCTCACAACGATACCTCTGCTACTCAGCTCGGATATTACCTTATCAGGCGAATACGATCTGATGGCTTCTCCTCTGCTTAACCATCTTCCAGCACCATGTGGAGCACTATACCATGTTCGAGCTCCCTCTGGTATACCCACGAGAATGTAGCTAGCTGTGCCCATACTACCGGGTATCAGAACAGGTTGACCAATGGACCTGTAGTCTGACGGTATATCGGGGTGTCCCGGTGGAAACGCCCGTGTAGCGCCTTTTCTATGCACAACCACCTTGTACTTCTCACCGTTAATCACGTGTTCTTCAACCTTAGCTATGTTGTGAGCAACATCGTATATTACTTCAAGACCCAGCTCTTCAGGGTCTTTCTTTAGTACTTGCTTAAAGCTTTCCCTTACCCAGTGAGTTATTATCTGCCTGTTTGTCCACGCAAAGTTCGCAGCTGCAGCCATTGCTGCGAAGTAATCTTGCGCCTCAGGACTCTTGAATGGAAGTGCTGCCAGTTCTCTGTCTGGTACGCTTATACCGTATTTTCTCATAGCTCTTTCCATGATCATCAGGTAATCACTTGCAACCTGGTGACCAAGTCCTCTACTACCAGTATGTATCATTACTGCTATTTGACCAACATGTGTTATACCCATAACCTTGGCAATGTCAGAGTTGTATATTCTATCTACAACCTGTATCTCGAGGAAGTGATTTCCGGCACCTAGGGTTCCCAGCTGCTCATGCCCTCTTTGCTTTGCAACCCTGCTCACCTTGTCCGCTCTAGCACCCTTCATAGAGCCTCTTTCCTCGGTATGCTCAGCATCTCTTTCCCATCCATAACCGTGCTCGATAGCCCACTTGACACCGTACTCCAGGACCTCGTCAAGATCACGCATGGTTAGCTTCAAGTACCCCGTTGAACCTACACCGCTTGGAACGTTCCTAAAGATCGCTTCCACGAGATCCTTAAGCTTACCCTTAATATCGTTCACGGACAGGTTTGTTCTGAGAACTCTTACACCACAGTTTATATCGTAGCCTACACCTCCAGGACTAATTACTCCCTCCTCGACATCGAACCCTGCTACTCCACCTATCGGGAATCCATAGCCCTGATGTCCATCTGGCATTACGTAAGAGTACAGCCTAATACCTGGAAGACAAGCTACGTTAGCAGCTTGATCTAGTGT
>JAWAXJ010000231.1:0-2844 GCA_038896955.1 Desulfurococcaceae archaeon | reverse complement strand
GAGCAAAGGTTTCGATTATAGGGATTACAAACAACTTGTACTTTGTCGAAAACCTTGATCCAAGAGTGAAGTCGAGTCTAGGAGAAGAGGAAATAGTTTTCACACCGTACAACGCTGAACAATTGTTCACTATACTAAAGCAGAGAGCTGAAAAAGCTTTTAAACAGGGTGTTGTAGATGATGGTGTTCTCTCCTACTGTGCTGCATTAGCAGCTAGAGAGCATGGTGATGCCCGGAGGGCTTTAGACCTGCTTAGAGTCGCAGGTGAAATAGCTGAAAGAGAGAACGCTGAAAAGGTAACGGTAGATCACGTCAAAAAAGCTCTTGTGGAAATAGAAGAAGGGAGAGTATACCACAGCATAGTATCACTGCCAATGCATCAGAAACTCGTATTGAAAGCTATTATTGATACAGTTTCAAAGAAGGGTTTTGCAACAACAGGTGAGGTTTACCAGGTATATACCGAAGAAGCGAGTAAAAGAGGACTTGAACCTCTGTCGCTCAGGAGAATCAGTGACATTATTTCACAGCTAGATATGATGGGACTTATTTTAGCAGAAGTCGTTAACAGAGGTAGACACGGAGTTACAAAAATAGTTAAAGTCAAAAACGATGTCGTGGACGTTGCAAACGAGGTTCTGAAAAACCTTGATGCAATCTAAAGTTGAAGCTTACGATGATGGATTTTTTCCACCACACTACAAAGGTGGAAAAGGCTATACATACATCGCCGGTGTTTGCACTCACGGACCCAATAAAGTGTTAAGGATCGCTTGGAGCACGGTTAAAGTAGATGGAAACACAACTATGAACACGATACTTGAGCTTACGAAAATCCTAGAGGGAGAAGTAATAATCCTTGATGGTGTTACCTACGCTGGGTTCGACTCTGTGGACCCAGACGTCTTAACATCAAGTACCGGTAAAGCTACCATAGTAGTACTTCAGTACCCATTAAACCTTAGTCGAATTGAGAAAGCTCTAAAGAAGCACTTTGAAGACTGGATGGAGAGGTTTCGTGTCATTAGAAAAGTCTACGAGAACAGTATTCACGTTGCAACACCGTGGAAAACCATCAGGATCTACGCTACTGGTGTAGGTATCGAGAAAGCTCTAGAAACAATGAGAATGCTTTGCATATACAGTCCTATACCGGAACCCCTCAGGATAGCACACACAATTGCATCCGCTCTATCTAGACTTAGAATGAGCATTAAACCTTAGAGTCTGCAATTTGAAATACTTTGTACTAAACCCACCGTTCCCGATTTCGTACTGGTTTCTGTCGGTTTTAGAGAGGAAAATGCTTATGGATACTCTACATAATGAATCATTTGGAAGCGATCTCTATGGAGTTGAAACCCCCGGTTGAGGTTTCCTTGGGAATATTGGAGTTTGAGTCTTCCGGCTGTTCTGAACCCACAGGAGTTATGTGAACCCAAGACCAATTCAGAGAAGTGGGTGAAGCGATTCCATCAATTGACATACAGGAATTAAATTAATAGCCGGGCGGGGATTCGAACCCCGGTCACGGGGTTTCCTCCGAACGGCCAAAGCCCCGCATCCTTGGCCGCTAGACGACCCGGCTACTTGTCCGTACTTTTATATTTGATAACAAGGGCTTAATAGGTCTTTCACACGCAGAGCAGTGCTCTGGTTCAATTCATCTTTATTCTTTTAAAAGCCTTCTCATGAGTAAGGTTTTTAAACTTAGCGTTAAGTATATAAGGGGGTAAATCAGGCCAATATTATGCTGGTGTTTTGTACTATGCTCTTCTTCGAGGAACCCGTCGAAGAAGAATCTTCTCAGCAATCTCAACCTTCCTTAAAAGAGCAAGGTTCACCTATCGAGTGTCCTCAAGATAAGATAGTGTATGATGTATCAAAGGCAGAGTACGTGTGCTTGGAAACAGGAGAAGTCATTGAAGACAGGGTAATTGATGAAAGAGCTGAGTGGAGAGCGTTTACGCCGGAGGAGAGAGAAAGAAGAGCTAGAGCTGGTAGTCCAATTACACCCACAGTACACGATATGGGTTTCACCACGGCAATAGATTACATGGATAGAGATGCATCTGGTAAAGTTCTAGTGAACAAGAAGTATCAGCTTAGCAAGCTTAGAAAGCTGCAATCAAGAACGAGAATTCTAAGTAGTGTTGAGAGGAACCTAGCACAAGCCATGAACGAGCTAGACAGATTAGCAAGCGCTCTTAATCTCCCATCGTACATCAAGGAGGAAGCTGCGCGAATATACAGAGAAGCTGTTATTAAAGGCCTCGTTCGTGGTAGAAGCATTGAAAGCGTTGTAGCTTCTGCCGTTTACTTAGCATGTAGAATAAGGAAACTGCCAAGAACGCTCGATGAGATTCAAGAGTATACAAAGGTTAGTAGGAAGGAAATTGCACGTTGCTATAGAATGCTCGTTAGAGAACTAGGAATAAGACCAACTACAGTGGATCCATCGGACTTCGTACCAAGAATAGCCCGCGACCTTAAGTTACCTGGATCCGTTGTTAAGACAGCAATAGAAATAATTAACAAGGCAAGAGATGCCGGTGTTCTCGGAGGCAAAGACCCCGTGGGTTCGGCCGCAGCTGCAGTATACTTAGCTTCCAAATTGCTCAACGTTGATGTATCACAAAAAGAGGTAGCAAACAAAGCAGGAGTAACAGAGGTTACTGTTAGAAACAGGTGCAAAGAATTCATGGACGCCCTCGGAATACAAGTAGAAGGTTTAGAATAGGCCTGAGCAGGTACAGATTTTAAAAACGTTGAACCGTATGTACATACATATAGCCATGTTTATTCACTAGCTCATCACTATAACGTTCTCCTCCGGTAAACCCA
>JAWAXJ010000230.1:0-2854 GCA_038896955.1 Desulfurococcaceae archaeon | reverse complement strand
AGGATAATAGTGAGTAGAAAAAACGAGTTAATAGTATCACAAGCTAAGTCGCTTATGTTCATGATTTCTAATGCTATGATCGTACATGAAGCTTTAGCGGCAACAGGCGCTATCCGATCGGTACAACCTTTAGCTGGCATAGACTGCAACGACCCCATATCGTGGTTAAAGAAGGAATGGGAGAAGATTCTAAACACTAACTACAGACCTATTTTTGAACCGGCGTACAAACTACTATCACTACTACCATCAAACCAAGCAGTTTTAAGCATACTCTGCAATCTATCAAATATAGCTAGAAAAGCTGTAGGTAATAGAGCCATCTTTAGACATGACCTAGCTGGTCGCCTATATCATAGGCTCTTGCTGAGGGAGGTAGCAAAGGGTCTTGCTACGTACTACACATCAATATCAGCTTCGGCACTTCTCGCCAGCCTATCATTGGACTTTCTCCAGACGAGGTGGGAGGACGTTGAGGGCATTGGAGAATTGAGGATAGCTGATCTGGCGTGCGGTTCCGGGACACTTCTTTCAGCCGTGTATTCGGAGATAATGGACAGGCACACATTCTTGTCAGAAAACCCAAACCCACGGGCTCTACACAAGATTCTGCTCGAAAACGTCCTCTACGGCTTCGACGTCCTAGAATATGCTATACACCTAGCATCATCGGCGCTAGTTCTTAGGAGACCTGAGGAACCGATATCTTGCACGAATACGTTCGTATTACCTCTTGGCGTAATCAACAACAAGGCGTACCTAGGCTCCCTGGACCTTGAGGTTAGAGTAGATGAAGTAGTGTTCCCAGTAGCCAAGACCCTTTACGGCACCTCTAGCACCGAACCCTATAGAGCAACTATCAATGATAGGGCTGGAACTTCTGTAAGGTTCAGACATTTAGACATGGTTATTATGAATCCTCCTTTTGCTAGAACAGGAAATGTGGGCAAATCAACACTCTTCGGGCATCTACCGGAGGCTAGCAGAAGAGAAATACTTGAAGAACTGAAAAAATGTGGAAAGACCTTGGTAAGAAACCTGGAACTTGACGAAGGGTTCGGAAGAGCTGGGCTTGCTCCCTACTTCGTTTTGCAGGCGTATAGAGTGCTTAAGGATAGAGGCGTACTTGCCCTAGTTCTACCAAGGGTGTTCCTTAGTGGAAGTGATTGGTCCTCTGTAAGGAGGTTTCTGTCCAATAAAGGTAAAATAGAGTATATACTTGTGTCAGACGACCCTGATGGTGATTGGGCTTGGAGTGAGAATACTGTTCTCAGTGAGATACTGCTAATATATACGAAGTCTAGAACCAATAACAAAAACTATACTGCGGTGGTCTTCGTGCGAAGAAAACCCTCTTCAGCGCTTGAGTCGAAGATATATGCGGACATGATTAGGGAAGCGTGGAAGAGACTGAGTCCTGAGGAATGGGATAATGAAGAAAAAACGAAGAGTGTGCCCGATTTTACAGATACTGAGGTGATATACGTGAACGAGAAGCCTGTGCTCTATGTTTACGGAGTTAAATACTCTAATCTGAAGAATGCTTCATCGGTGAATCTAAACCTTGTCGCCGGGTTCCACAACTCTTTACTGTCAAGTGTAGCTTACAGACTATTCTTCAAAAAAGAGCTGTTGATAGAAGAGAGCAAGGATAGTAAAAGAACAATAAAAATACCTCTAATACCGTTGAGTGAGTACATAGAGAGATATGTCTGCGACGCCTTCGTCAGCCAGGTAAAAAGTAGGTACATGTGGGAAAAATGTGTAGGCTACGACGTTGCAGAGATTAGGAGAAAGTGCCTAAGGGGTGACATACCGGTAGGTTTTCTCGATAGCTTAGGCAAACAGACTTTTTCTAGACTCAAACTGCCGGAAAACACGCTACGCCACATACATACAAACAAGGATTGCTACTCAAAAGCTGGCAAGCTCTTGATACCGGGTGTCGCTAGGTTTTGGCTTTACACCGTTGGAGTAGTGGCATCTTACTCCAATGAGCCCATACTATCCGAGGTTGCGTGGACGATCCCTCTGGAAGACGATGACGCTAAAATACAGGTTCTATGGCTAAATAGCACGCTAGGTCTCATACATCTTCTATCGCTAAGACAGGACAGCAAGGGTGCGTTTGTCCAGCTTAAGAAGAAGTTACTCGGACACTTAATGTTTATAGATAGAGACGCTTTAAGCGAGAACGCAAAAAGTGAGCTAATAAGCTTTTTTAACAAGCACTCTGAACACGAGTTAGGCGATATAAGAGGCCAACTAAGAGAAGCACAGAACGAGAAGGGTTATAGGTACGAACTCGACAGAATCATGTTAAAAGCTGTATGTGGAGTCAACCTGGATTCTGATAAAGCAATTGAGCAGAGACTGCTCTCCCTCTACAGAGCACTTGAAAATGAAACTCTGTTCAGTAGCTAGAATAGCTTCTCACAGTGACGTGCAGGTCAAGAGATTTATCGAGAAGTGCTTCTAAGGTGACTCAAACAAGAACAGGGACTGATACTTTCGGTGGGGTCTCTGTCTAGGGAATGCCCTTACCCAAACGCTTAACTATACCTCCCCGCCTAACCCATACTTGGTGGTTAACCCGTGACATGCACTAAAGCCCAGATACTCATACTCCTCGAGAAGATTAAGGAGGAGCTAATCAACGAGGACGACAAAAAACTACTTGATGAATACATCGAGAGAATAAGGAGAACAGCATGGCTGGAACTCATATCACAGCTGTAATTTTTATTTTATAATCATTATTTTTAAATTTATTACGCCTTAATCACGCCTAGCCTAGCCAGCTTCTCACGAACGGCCTCAGCCACGAACTCAGCCCTACTACGGTAACCCCACT
>JAWAXJ010000229.1:0-2856 GCA_038896955.1 Desulfurococcaceae archaeon | reverse complement strand
ACGTTCTACTCGTTGAAAGAGGACGTTGAGCAGTTGCTCTGCGGATCCGGAGTGGTTCACTCCTTGGTTAACCCAGGGGTCGATCCCCACGAGTACCAGTTGTCCATGGAGGACATTAGAATCCTTAGCCTCGCAGACCTGATCATTTCAACTGGTCACACACACTTTGAGCTCAGGATCAAGGAGCTCGTCGAGAGAGGTGAAATCAAAGCAAAATACGTCGATATCGTGGATGATGCAACGGTGATTCTACGCGTGAATCCGGTTACCGGTAAACCGAATTACCACATGCCTATCAGAGACCCCTACAACTACGTGGTCTTCGTTTTCAAGGTGGCAGAGGTCCTATCAGAGGTTGACCCCTCGAGAGCGAGTTGCTACTGGAGTAAAGCCTTCACCATTGCGGGAAGCGTCCTGAACACAGCTTCAATGCTAGCTGGAAGGTTCAGGGGGTTGGTCGTTGTTGATAAACCACACGTGCAGTACGCTGTTTCGTGGCTTGGTTTCAATGTTACCTACATACTCAAGTACGAGGAGGAAGCACCACTAACACCTGAACACGTGGACGTGCTTCTAGAGCTCTTGAATCGAGGAAACGTTATAGCCGTGTTCGTAACAGACCCTCCTGATGCACCTGAATCCAGGGTTCTTCAGGAGGAAGCTCAAAAACGCGGTATACCTGTACTAAGAGTTCCTTCAGCGGTAACGACGGGCACGTACAAGACTATTAGAAGTGTAGCAGAGCAGGTGTCTATGCTTGAGTTAGATAGCACTCGGGAGGTACCAGTGCATGGAGCTGAGCGTGGAGCTCTGGATATGTATGGCATAGCACTGGGGTTCACACTGGGTTTTGTAACCGGCTTTGCACTTCTTTACGTCATCTCCGCTAGGAGAAGACCATATACCAACTGATGAACTCGGGTGAGAACCCTGGTTCTTCCCACCATGTACTACCGTTTGATCGCCTACGTAGCTATGGGTGGTGCCATGGCTGCCATCAGCTTCGTAGTCTACTACAGGAGGCTCGAGTTCCTAGCAGCTGGTGCAACACACTCCGCCTTACTTGCTGTCGTCCTCGGAGTCTTGTTGGAGTACTACACAGGTTTGAATCACTATGTTCTAGCACTGCTGATCGGACTCGCTGTTATTTACGCAGCCGGTGTCCTAGTGAAGACGGGCTTAACACCGGAGAAGGCTTCTGCACTACTGGTATCTTTCACATCAGCATCAGCTGTTCTATCGGTGCACTACGCTTTGACCATGATGCCAGGTAGAGTATCGTTATCCGCGCTGATTCTCGGAGATCCTCTCCTTTTAACAGTAGACGAAGCAGTACTTGGAATTACTTTGTCCTTCACTATTATCGCAGCTGTGTACCTGTTGCGCCGAGCTGTTGTAGAAACCAGTGTAGACGAGGTCTCAGCCAAGATTGCAGGATTGAACACGGCTTTCTACGATCTAGTGGTTTACACGCTGATCGGCGCTGTAACTATTGGCATGCTGAGGCTCGCCGGGTACGTGATGGAGCACGTATTCGTACTCCTACCTGCACTCGCTACAGCTGAGTTCTCCGGTAGCACCGATGAGCACTTGGTTCTGACAATCACAGCTGGTGTTCTCTCGGCTCTTCTAGGATACCTTCTATCGTACTTAGTGAGGTCTATTCCAACCGGTGTAACAGGCTTACTGCTCCTAGCTCTATTTATACTTGGTCGTCTTAAACCACGTAGATAGGGTGGTAACGCTTGGTTTCAAAGAAGAGATTCGGTGTAAGTATTCCCGCAGATGTTGCTGAAGTACTAGACGAGATCGCTGCTGAAACCAGGCGTAACAGGTCCAGCTTGGTTGCTAAAGCCATAGAGGAGTACATACACGAGGAGCTACACTACAGTAGAGAGCACACCTGCTCAGGAGTACTCATACTGTGGGGTAGTGAAGCACCGAGTGATAGAGACCTCGGAGACCTCAGGACGATCGTCAAAACATCGTGCTCTGTTAGATTTGCAGACTACGTTGTTACCGTACTATTCGTTGAGGGCTCCTACGACAAGATCAGGTTTCTGATGAGCAAAGTAGCTGGTAAAACCGAGTTCTCAAGGTATATACCGCTTTACTGTATCTACCGGAGGAAGAAGCAACGTTGAGTATTGACTCGTACAGAGTATCCTTTAAACCCGTGAACGGCTACTGGTTTACATCCTTCCTGCTGAAAAGCATTGAGGGCAAAACAGGGTGCTTTACGACCACACTGGACCTCGGGGTCTCAACTACCAGGGTTTGCGTAGAGAACGGAGAGCTCGTGGTGAACAAGCTAAGGGTAAACATAGAGTTCGTTAAGCCCAGCGAGGATGATAGAGTAGTGCTACTTGAGGAGAGTGGAGCAATCTACGAGGTTGTTAAGCACACCATTAGAGGTTTCTACAAGCTTAAAGCAGTAGCTGTGGATAAAGCACCTACACTCGAGATCAGTGGAATACACATGCACAGGATAACCAACGTAGATCCGTGGACTGATACACTACTCAAGGTTAACGCTGCGAGAATCAAGCGTGGCTACAGGGTGCTTGATACATGCATGGGTCTTGGTTACACCGCAATAGCATCTGTTCTCAGAGGTTCAAATGAGGTTTACACGTTCGAGATCGACGAGAACGTTATTTGGATAGCTGAGAGAAACCCTTGGAGCAGGTTGCTGGCGGAATCCTCGATAAGAGTTCATCTAGGTGATGTAACAAAGCTGGTACACTACCTACCATCCAGCTACTTTCACAGAGTAATACACGATCCCCCTAGGTTCACGAGAACAACAGGTGAACTCTACAGTACAGATTTCTACATGGAACTGTTCAGGGTTTT
>JAWAXJ010000228.1:0-2865 GCA_038896955.1 Desulfurococcaceae archaeon | reverse complement strand
TCCCACACATAAAACCCAAATACGTGTGAAAAAAGAGGCGAAAAACATATATATACAACGCAAAAATTGAAGTTTGGTGGGAAAACGAGTAGTGAAAAAGTAGAAGAACGATTACCATATGCCATGATAATATTGATATCGCTTTTTCTGGGAATCATTGGTACGGCTTGGAGCGCTTTTCAACCACGTATGCCTGCATTTGCCATGTTAACCAATTGGGGAACTAGCATATGTGCTCTGTGGTTTGGATCAGCGCCCTTTTTCCTTCTACTAATAGCTTCCTTCGCATCTAAAGTAAAGCCGTTTCAGAGATATATAAACTATACGAGCTTAGTATACTTGTATGCGATCGGAGCTGTATCCTACGTATACTTAAGTAACCACTACCCATGGTATAGGTATCCCGGTTATCTTATCACAGTCAGAGCGGTTGCTCCAGAGTGGATAGTATCTATGATCCACTCGTGGTTTGCTCCAAGTGCAGAGGTCGCTAAAATTCTCATCGTTGGAGGCGTGTCACCACTTGAAATACCATGGAGTGAGTGGACGCCAGTAATATTTTACTATACAATACTATTCTACTTGTACGCGCTATCGTTATTAGCTACTGTTAATATTTTTAGGCATCATTGGATAGATATAGAAAAACTACCTTTTCCACCAGCCATGATCGCGTGCGAGTTCTTGAGGAGAATACCTCCAGTAGTGACAGAACCTAAGGAGAAGAGAGAGCTTTCACCCTTTGTCATAGGTGTTATTTTTGGTGTCATTTTCGAGCTCCCATTAATCCTAGCGATGCTTCTACCCTGGTTTCCAGATATATACGGTTTTCGAACAAATACATGTACTAGTGCGGCTCACTATGTTCCTGCTGGCAGTATAGCCGCTCACCCGATATACTCTGTCATAGCAGGATTGGGTAGTTTAAATAAAAATCCAGCTGCAATTGCGGCAGGCTACTTCGCACCGTTAGACATACTTTTCAATGCTTGGTTCTGGTACCTTATTATACTGCTCCTCGTCCAAGTATGGTATTTTATGGGATATTATACAGCAAATATGCAGATCGGGACGTGTTGTAGAGCTTGGGGTGCTGAATCTCCCACACACTCGCCGCCACTTAACTGGGCTGTAATAGAAGCTGGTGGAATATACATGATCGCTATTATGGAGATAATCATGGCTAGACGTTACCTAGTAGACACTATTAAAAAGGCTCTAGGAAAAAAGTCAACATTAGATGAGACTAACGAGCCTGGAAGCTACAGGTTAAACTGGACACTGCTTATAGTTTCGAACGTTATTCTAATAGGGCTTTGGATGATGAATGGCTTAAGCATTCCCATAGCCACACTTCTCGTAGTACAGAATCTTCTACATGCTATAGCTCAGCTAATGTTCGTGGGGTTAACGCCAACTACACATGTTTGGTTTGAAGGAGCTACCTTCTTTAGATTCATATGGCCAACCCCACCAGACCCTATAACAACAATCACTAGAGAGCAGTTCTATACAATGACATTTGCACAAGAGATGACGAATATGCAACATCCGCCAGGTTCTGCGATATTCGGACCTGGTCTTACATATCGTATGAACAGTCTTACAGGATCTCGAGTATCTAATAGAAACCTGTTCATAGCAATGGCTATTGCGATGTTAATAGTAATATCAACGGCTCTGATAACGATGATAATAGTGTGCTCTGCTTATGGAGGACCGAGAACAGCATGGTTTAATACTTGCAGTCTTGAGTGGGCGGCTCAATGTGGATGGGAGCATCCTGGTGTAGGTCATTGGAGTGAATGGTTACCACACTTCGTAGCAGGAGGTTTAATTGTAGTGGTAATGCGGGTTCTTAGAGCTAGGTTCATCTGGTTCCCCTTCCATCCAATAGGTTTCTTACTGGCTTGGGGCTATACATCACTTCAGAGAGGTCTAGTAACGGTCTTCTTCTTTGGATGGCTTCTAAAGTGGCTAACGCTTAGAATAGGTGGGTCGAAACTGTATGAAAACTATGGAATACCCTTTGCAACTGGTTTCATAGTTGGATACATGGCTGTAAATTTATTTGGCGGATTAATTGGAGTATGCAAATTCTTCTTCCCATTCTAAACTCCCTATTTTTTACTTTTATGAAAATGAGTGAAAGAGTCATCTACTTCGATAAACATCTAACTTAGTGTAGAACATTTGTGAGGGCTTTGTAGACGATAAGAGTGGACGTAAGTGTAGGTCTATAGTTTTAGCTCCTGTGAAGATTAGAATGTAGGGTGGAAGATTTACGTCAAGCCGGACGTACAACTTTGCAGAGCAATGCCATAACAGTGAGTGTTTCTACGCTAAGTCTAAATCTGTAGTGGCATTCTACCAACATGTTTATTCTTAATTGGAAAGCCACCAGAATGGCGGTTTAATCTTATTCAACTTCTGAGATTTGAAAGCACCTTTTAAGTGTGTTATACAACGTGTCTTCAGGTGGTGGTGAAATATCGCTTTTCAATTCTTCTTCTCTAAAATCCTCTATTCCACTCTCAGTAATTTCGTATACTGGTATATCATTCTCAAGTGCGTGGTTTACTTCCTCAGCGACTCCAGGGGTTACTATCTTTTCCTTCTTCATTAGCTCCCTCAACTTATGCATCTCTTTCCGTACTTTCTCTTCGCCTGATGATTCCTCATCCATATATTCTTTGAGAAATTTCTTAAAGCCTTCTGTTATCTTATAACGCTGAAAAACTAGGTAGTCAGCCATTTCGACGAGGCAAAGACAGAATTTCATACCTTTACTTTTCTTTATCTCTTTGAAAGACTCGATCTTCTCGTATTCACTTGGATTTATCACAACCACTTCTTTACCATTCT
>JAWAXJ010000227.1:0-2876 GCA_038896955.1 Desulfurococcaceae archaeon | reverse complement strand
AGTCCAACGGGAAAGAAGAACGTCGGTATTGTTGCACTGGAGAAACTCTTTAGAAAAGAAGAGGTTTTAGCATTCAAAGACCAGTACTTATCTCCAACGTATACTTACTATTTTGCAAAAGAGCTAATTAAAATCGTTGAGGAAGGAGTCACAGGGCTATTACACCTAGCTGGTGAAAGGTTATCGAGATACGAGTTTGCAGTAACCTTAGCAAGAACAATCGGAGTAAGCAACTCTCTCGTAAAACCAGTATCACTCAATGATGTAAGATTAGTAGCTAAGAGACCAAGAGATTCAAGCCTTGATGTCTCAAAAGCCAAGTCGATGGGTTTTAGTCTTCCACCGGTTACAGACTGTGTTACTCATTTTATTGAAAACTACAGAAAACTACATGGGACTAGCAATGCCCTTTAGATTGTTCAGAAGACTTGAAATACCAGATCTAGTTCTGATCGAGTATGTAAGATTCCACGATAATCGTGGATTCTTCGCAGAACTTTACAGAAAGAGCGACTTCCTAGCCAACGACATTCCACTAGACTTTGTTCAAGTGAATCTTAGTTTTTCCAAGAGAGGTACTGTAAGAGGATTGCATTATCAGCTCAAACCTATGGAGCAAGGAAAGCTAGTATACGTGTTACTTGGTAGTGTATTTGATGTGGCAGTAGACATCAGAAGAGGATCCCCATGGTACGGTAAACACGTTGAAGTAAAACTAGAACCGGGATATGCACTGTGGATACCACCTGGGTTCGCGCACGGATTTCAAGCACTAGAAGATACTTACTTCATGTATCTAGTTACGAAAGAGTATAGTCCTCAACATGAGAGGTGTATTTACTGGAATGACCCGGAGTTGAAGATAAACTGGCCGATAACGGAGAACGTAATCGTTAGCGTAAAAGACTCTAAATGCCCAAAATTCAGAGATTCAGAAACAAACTTTATTTATTCAGGTTCTTAGCTCAATCCACTTCTAAATCTTTGATTAGCTTTAATAGCTTATCTTCTTTTAGCTTCACAAGCTTTTCTTTTGTACCCATTATGTGGTATCTAATGAACTCCCCATATGAGATCCGTAGTAGGGGAGCTTTGTACACGTCAATGAAAACTCCGTACTTATTTTTCAGTAACCTACCTAGCTTAATGCCACTGCGGATGCTCAAGATTATTGATGGTGAACTCGTCTTTAATATCTTAGAAAACACTATTCTTGCTGTATAAATCTTGAACAAGTTCTTGTATCTTGTATTGGTCAAGTAGAATAGAGCTATTTGATTCCTAAACCCTAAATAGTGTGGAAGTTCGTTAACTCCACGGCCAAACGTCGAACTTCTCTGATGATAAGCAACGGGTTTGGGAATACTTATGACTTTATAATTGTTGTTCCAGAGTAGTAATCCAAGAACATTGTCATCTCCGTATCCGAAGAATTCGTCAAAGAATAGTTTTTCACCAGTAGTTTTTAATATTGCATTGACATTAAATAGTGAATATGCACCATCAGCATAAGTTATGAAGATAGGTTTTTTGAATATCCATGGTGCTGGTTTTCTGAAACCTAATGTATAGGAGAATAAAAGCTCATCTAAGAAACCACCAGCAGTATCTATTAAGCTCTTTTCTTCGTGTCTAAGTATTATTCCATTTAATCCACCAACGTTGTACTGTTCTGCATATTCAACCATGATGCTTAGGCTTTCTTTGAATGGAATTGCATCGTTGTTTACAAGGACAATGTATTTTGAGGCTTTATCTCTCGCCTTGAATCCAACATTATTACCACCTGTGAATCCAAGATTTTTGTTTAGCTTGATTACTTTTTTCTTAAGACTGTTTTTCCTCTCTATGAAGTCTTTGATTTTTTCAAAACTACCATCTGTTGAACCGTTATCAACTATTATTAATTCATATCTATCTTGAGGGTAGTCGAATTCTACGATACTCTTTAAAGATTCCATAACTAGGTCTAGGATCTTCATGGAGTTGTAATTTAACCAAATAATGGAAACGTGTGGAGTTGTCATAAGATCCTAGTCCCTGCTCATTAATAAAACTAAATACTGTTTAAGCATCACGGTGCTGAAACCTCAACTGTTTCAATCGTCTTGCAAGTAATAAATTATCCACCAGCAGATTCTCCACGAAGAAAAACAAAGAGAATACTCTAATGTAGATGAATCGAGTTTCCGTGTGTACAATAGTCATCTTCGCTAACCACAGCAACGTTCATGTTTTCTTAGAAAACACATTTATCCTGTTTGTTCTTAACAGTATAATGGTTCATGGCGATCACATGTCAATAGTGGTTATTAAACTACGAAACTGTGTATTCAAAGTTCTTTACTTTCTATTGTTATTAGGGTGCAACTATGGTGCTTACCTTGTGATCTCACCGTATTGATTGGTTTGTGTTGAGATCCTGGTCTATTCACCAGGTATTTTGATCGAGTTGGTTTGATCACACTATAGAGGGAGGATTTTTCGGCCTAGAAGGTTCTCATGGATGTTATGAGAGGTTATACCAGGAACCCGCGGTAAAAATAGGTCTAAGCTATTATCTAGCAATCTAAACGAACTCCAGGAAGCAACTAAAGCTCTTCTCAATGTGCTCAGACCACGCGTGGATCAAGGCTAAACAACCACGTGTTCAACTCGTTCACGCAGAGCCATCGAAACCCCGGGTGAACCAAGCACGTGAATACAGGGAAAAACACTCAGCTACAAACACTCCACCATGGAGATGGTGAAAACAAAACCAACAAGAAGACGCGATCAGCGATCAAGGGCATTATCACAGATCCGACAAACCCCTGCCCTCATCATTCACGTAAACCACGTGTTCACCACAAGTAAACATTGAAACATTACTTAAA
>JAWAXJ010000226.1:0-2897 GCA_038896955.1 Desulfurococcaceae archaeon | reverse complement strand
AAACCAAGTGATGAAACAATGTCTTTCAAGTGTGGACGCGTGTAGTAGTGTACGTTGGCTAGGACAACCACCGTTGGTGGTATTTTCTCTAGTGTTATGTTTACCCATGTTACAGCCTCTGGTGCAACTATTACGCCTGTTACGTTTGCTTGTACATAGCCTGGTTTATACGCGTAAACAGTGTATATACCGGATGGAACGTTTAGCTCATAGTAGCCTGCTGAATCAGTGTAGTTGTAGACTAGTTCTCCGGCAACGTATGTCCATACAACGGCGTCAACTACCGGGATACCCGTACCAGCTTCTACTACGTATCCAGCAATAGTTCCGTTACCAACCGGGAAGAGTGGTATGTCTAAGTACACTAGTTCAGCTTCGTCAACAGTAACCGTTGTTGAGTATGGTGAATATCCTGGTGCTGATACGGTTAAGTTGTATCTTCCGGGTGGTACTGATACCGTGAATACACCGTTTTCATCGGTTATTGTTGTTAGATCCAGCTCTACTACTGTTACCAGTGCACCCGGTACAGGAACGTTGGTTATTGCGTTGTACACAATTCCGGTTATTGTTCCGTTTAATAGTACTACCTCAACCTCTACTGTTACATTGTAGTAGCCCCATGCCGAGAAAACTAGTGTGTAGTTGCCTGGGTCTAATGGGATCTTGAATCCACCCGTCTTATTAACAGGAACTGTGAGGTCAACCTCAACAACTGTAACTGTAGCCCAGGTTACCGGTTCACCAGTTACCTCATCGAGTACAAAGCCTTCTACACCACTCTTCTTAGCGTACTCCAGTGCTTTCTTTACGGCTTCGTAGGCGTCTACTCTACCCCATCCATACCTTATGTCTTGACCTGGGTCACCGAGGTCCAACGCGGTAGAGTTTAGTATTAAGTAAACCTTCTCAGGTGTATCCGGCACCGGTGTTATGTACCAGCCTGCAGCCTGCAGGATCAGTGCTACTAAGCCTGCAACGTGTGGTGTAGCCATTGAAGTACCGCTCCAAGCTTCATATCCACCACCGGGTACCGAGCTCGTGATCGATACACCTGGTGCTGAGAAGTCTGGCTTAATGTAGGTACTCGGGTAGGTGTCGAAGAATGGCCATGTTGGAGGTGGTGAAGGCCATGTCACCACTTTTCCACTACTCCACGTGGCTACTGCATCGTTGATGTCCGTGGCACCAATACCGAAGACACCCCATATGTTGCCGGGATTACTGGTTGTTCCCACACCACCGTTTCCAATTGCAGCTACTGGTACTATGTTGGCTAGTAGCATAGCTTGAATTGCTGGTAGTAGTTCGTTTCCATAGTACTCATGGGCACCAAAGCTCATTGAGACAACGTGAGCTGGTAAACCGGTGTATATTCTGTTTCCAGCAGCATCAAGGTAGTATGGTTCAACTGTCCACTGCATACCAGCAAGTACCTGTGCGAATGTTCCACTTCCACCTGGTAATACTAGTCCATGCATGAGTGTTGCTCCTGGTGCTACACCAATGAGGATGCTGGTTGTATCTCCACCGAGAGCTGTTCCACTGCAGTGTGTTCCATGACCATGAGTATCGTACGGTGTTGTTCTGACGGGGTTACCAGCGGAGTCGAATGCCATCCATCCACCTGGGTAGTAGGGGTCTCCGGGTATAACCGTGAGCATTTTACCTGCTAGTGCTGGGTGCGTTATGTCTACGCCTGTGTCTAGAACAGCTATTCTAACACCAGTTCCTGTGTAACCCATGTTCCAAACATCAGGTGCTCTTATCTTGAATATACCCCAGCTAGATACCTGTTTTCCAGTAAACTCCTTGGGGTCAAGGCTTACTCTTTCAACAGGCTCTATCACTTGAACCTCGAAGTTCCTGAACACTCTGACAACATCTTTGTGAGCAGCTATCTTGAGGATAGCTCTCCCGGGTACCTCTGCTAGTACAACGTTGTCTAGCCAGAACCTGTTTAATACCCTACCACCGAGGGCATTTATGAAGAGTACAATGTCTCTCTGAGAGTACTCAGCCCAGGACTTGAGAGCACTTACCGCTAGGTGGTATCGCCCTTTGACTAGAGTAGCGATCTCGCTTGGTAACGGTTTAACTCTAACTACGACTTCTACCGGTTGATCAGAGGCTAAATAGGGGTACAGCGCTGGGTCTACCTTCACTAGTACTTCTTGAGGAGTAGTACTACCAAGTGCAACGGATATGGGTAACATGAGTGGTATTAAGATGGATAACAACACTAGATATCCTTTTACCCTCGTGGGCATTCATGTTCACCCGTTTTCGTGTTTACTATCAACGGCTGGGTTTATATAGTTTACGGTATATGCAAGTAGTTAAAGCGCGAGAAGTGCAAATAATGCGATCGGAGAACAGAACACGTAATTCCATGAATTCAAACACATGAAGCTCCGAGCGTTCTCAGTTTTGATTCAATCAAGTAGTCGTATACTGTCGATACTGATTAAGTGTAGAGACCACTGTTATAGGCTAACGTGCGTATTAGCACAATCCACGAGGTGAGTTCAGCCTGTATGAACGCTGAGTAGTTAAGGATAAGATGTAATATGTTCGGAGAGTAGTGGTGTCAGGAAAGATAAATGGATACTACTAACCGGATCTGAGGCTACATTAAGAGATGTGAACACAGCAAATGTACATGCTGAGGTTGAGTGTTGGTGCATCAGTCCCGTAACCTACTTCATCTGCTCCGCTTAGGATGCTGTCATCACACATGCTGTATAAGTTTTCTCGTCTTTTATATGCATTTTACTGAGTGATCTCCTAGTGCATTCTATAATCACGGTAGCTTGTAGGCTATGTATCCTTGTGCTTTCTCATCGTAGCTTAGTACCCTGAAACCAGCTTTCTCTAGTCTTTCCTTTATGCCTTTT
>JAWAXJ010000225.1:0-2904 GCA_038896955.1 Desulfurococcaceae archaeon | reverse complement strand
ATTACCCTGTGAGTCAACGAGCATTACAATAAGGGTTAAGTTGCTCACAGTACTGTAATCTTCTACTAGTTTAAGCCTAACTCTAGCTGGTACAGTGTTCCTGTTGATCAGCTCTACAGCTATGAAGCCTGTGTTGTTCGTGTAGTCGTTTCCCACCGGTAGAGTAGCTTCTACGATCGCTACGTTGTTGTTGAACCCTGGATTCGAAACCACGGTTGCGTTGGTGAGCTCGATGATCGTGAAGGCTTCAACAGAGCGTTCAAGCACATGGCGGTATGCTAGAACCTCACCCACGGAGCTGGGGTACTTAACCTGTATCACCGAGCCCGCTTCAAGGTACAATATGGGTAGAACTACGTCTTCACCCGTAGATACAGCTCTGAACAGTAGTTCACCGCTAGCATCGTACACTTCGACAATGTAGTCTTCTGGTACACCTCTGATCCTAACGTTCGCGCTCAACGCTCTCTCCAGGTTCTCAGCTAGAACGAGGAACTCGTATGTAGCAGCTGTGTTGTTTACTACGAGAGATGCTCTGTGGCTCCATGTTTCACCTGGAGTACCAGGTAGTCTCACATAGTAGTTCGTAGTTCCCACTGTTGCAATGGTAGTTAAGTTCATATCGTAGAGTGCTACGGTGATGTTGTACCTGTTGGCGTTTTGATCAGACTTAACGTAGGCTGTTAGTATGAACTTCTCGTTGATGATCCTCTCTATGGGTATTAGCAGAGGGGTTGAAGCTACTAGATCCACCGAGGATCCCTTCTCCTTTCTCTCGTATAGTTCTATGACCAGGTAGCTACGGTTGCCTTCATCAACGCTGATCCCCATGAAGACGATCTTCTCAACGGGCTGATCGTCCTTGAAGTCGAAGTAGACTCCTATACCCCATTTACCGGGTAAACCACCACTTAGCTTCATCACGGTTGCAAGCCAGGCTCCACGTATGAGATCCAGCTCTATGTTCAAATCGTACCTGTATATGAAGCCAACTCCACCGAACGTTGTTGTATTACCTAGGTCTATCACGACGACTCCGTCATCCGTTAAGTTGAAGATTGCTCCATGCGCACTCCAGCTTGTGATGTTCGACAAGAGGTTGTTCACCGTTTCATCCGGCTTCACCAGGATGTTGATGAAGGTTACGTTGTACACAGGTCTGTGGTTGCTGGGAGGCAGGTACAAGTACATTACTGTGAATACTACAGGGTATGATCCTTCGTTGAAGAACACTAATCCACTGTATGTTCCACCAACATGGAAGAACCCTCTAGAAGTGTTCTCGTAAACGCATCGATCACCCTGAGTAACAGGCTCTACACACTCAAGAAGCTTAAAGCTGTTCCTGGGTATGATAAGAGACCCGTGCTCGGATGAAACCTCAACACGTTCAAGTACTACCGGTCTACCACGCTCATGTCTAACAGTAACGCGTAGAACGGTTTCACCCGTCTCGGGATTGAAGAACGCGTGTGCGTGAACTCTGAGAACAGGTGCACTACTAACCTGATCTACAGACCCTATGGATACGAGAACTGTGGAAGCGATAACTGTGAGTAGGAGCACAAACGATACCAATGCTAGAACCGGGTATGAAACACCCATTCCGGTCCCGTGTAATTTTTTGTTTAAAGGGTTTAAATATGTTCTAGTGAACATTACAGTTATGTAACAGTGTTTAGGAGTATTATCAACTATGTGCACTAGAACATGTGGAGTTGTGGAAGACTGTAATTTGTTATCGAGGAGTTGTTATCCGGTTACTAGCTGCTAGAAGCACTAGCAGTACTGCTACTAGTAAAGCCACAATGGGTATCCAGTGCTTCAGTAGCTCGAGGATTGGTCCAGTGAGATCGTGCGTTGCCGATGTAGTATAGTTGCCGCAGTCCACGAGAACAACGTACAGTTTCCACGTATACGGGTTGAACTCGTTGTCTTTGAAGTCCACTATTCGAGCATGTCCATTTTCAACAATGTATAGGTTTAAGTTCAACCAGTGTGTTTCGTTGAACTTCACGTACACTACAGCTATAACCCTGTTGTAGGGGTCCACGATTCTCCTGTCATCTATATCCAGGCATACCCTGTCTCCGTATCTACTAACTGTATCGATTAGGAAGTTCTTCGCGTTAACACCTTCTCTCGTGCTGAGCTCGGGGGCATCAATGTCAGCGAATCTAACTCTGATCACGCTACCCACGTATGACTTATGCTTTTCAGCACAAGCGGAGTCTACCTTAACATCCACGGTATCTCCATCAATGACTCTCACAATTACTCCACTTGCTTCGCAGATTAGAGCACCGGTTTCGAAAGAGCTGGAAGTTGGTAATGGATGGTAGAGGAGAAATGCAAGAGCAGGTGAGAAAACTATGATTAAAGTGAAAAAAGTGAATACGTGTTTAAGTGATAAGGTTTCACTGGTGCCCTGATAGCTCTGCCCTCCACTTCTTCTACTAGTATCCACCGATCTCCTCCCTTTCCTCCTCCAAGCGTTCTTCTGCTTCTTTTTCTTCTTTTACTTTTCGAAGTGTTTTACCGTAGACTATTCTATCTGCAATACCAGCTGCATACAACACGATTGAGGGCAACGCGATTGCCAGTAGTAAAAGTGGGTCTGGTAGAGGTATTACTTGCTGTGTGAACCTGTTAATGTTCCAGATTATCAGTGCTATCATTAACCAAGCTGTTGCGAAGTTCATTGCTCCGTATATTCTTGGTCCAAGCATTAAACCCGGAACTCTTCGCCTCGTGAACGGTGGGAGAAGCTCTGATCCCATGAAGCCGAGCTGATCCTCTATAACGTGCATCCAGTAGCCAAGCATGGATGCAATTGCTAGGTCGAAGGCGTTCGCGTAGCCAATAGCGCGTAGAAGAAGGTACAGTGGTAAAGCTAGGATGAAG
>JAWAXJ010000224.1:0-2909 GCA_038896955.1 Desulfurococcaceae archaeon | reverse complement strand
GCTTAGGTAGTAGGGCCTCAGCTCACGTAGCATGGTTACCACAGCTGTGGGATCGAGCTGTTGAAGGGAGAGGGGACTCAGGGTCAAGGTTAGGTCAAGGTGCTCACAGCTGTGAGCTCGTTCTCAAGGCTCCTAACCGTTGATGGATTTTTCAGAAGAAAAACTTGAGGGTTTTGCTGTTGAAAAATGCGACCTTAGAGCCGATAGAGTAGCATATCCTTTACGTTCACGAACAGGCGTGTTAGGGGTGAGACCCTTCTCTCTTTACGGTTCCCACAGCTGTGGGCCTGTGTCCATCCCAATTCACGCGTGCTTTATAACCCCCTTTTTCGCTCTTTCCACGTGCTAACGCTCTCCAGGCTCTCTCTGGCTGCGGTGAAAAGGGGGAAGGGGAGTGGTGAGCTTGTCACAGCCTTTATCGGGGGGTTGATGGGAGCCGGTAAAACAACCTATGCGATCTACGTGGCCTATGAGGTCTACAAAACCCTGGGGTATGAGGATCCGTGGAAGGCTGCTGTCGACCACCTCTTCCTCACTCCCA
Source organism: Desulfurococcaceae archaeon (assembly GCA_038896955.1). GTDB lineage: Archaea > Thermoproteota > Thermoprotei_A > Sulfolobales > Desulfurococcaceae > UBA285. The sequence goes on along the minus strand of JAWAXJ010000224.1, from coordinate 2,368 downwards.
CGGCTTTCTCAGCCTGGCTCGACCGTGCGCTCGAGAACTACCGGAGGCACGTAGAGGAGGAACGCATCCACGAGTACCGTAAAACCCCGATCATCGTGATAGATGACTTGGCTGGAGGGTGGATAGACCGTTACGGCTGGCGTGATGCAACGGTGCAAAGCTTCGTCAAGCTGTTCAACATGCTGAGATCCCTCACCTCCACAGTCTTGATCACCTCGATTGAGCGGGAAGATGTCGTCAAGTCCGTACGGAACAAGATGTCCTACCTCATCCACGTGGCTCCGATCAGGGGAGACCTCTCCAGGGCCACCGGCTATAGACGCTTGATAGACCATAAGGGGAGCGAGAAGCTGGAGCTCGCCTTCCACGACTACTTCCGCCGCGGCGGGCTCCCAAAAGAGGTCTACCTCCTCCTCGAGCGCTCACGCTTGAACGCCCTCAAAGAGCTGTGCGAGAACCTCCTTGAATCACCCGTCCCCCGCTCCAGGGATCCGCTAGACATCCTAAGGGAGAAGCTGGAGGAGCTGGGGGTTGAGGTGAACGGAGACCTCCGCAGCTCCCTACGCACAGCTGTGGAACAGGGCCTCCTACCGCACGCGTTCATCACAGCGTACAAGGGAGAGGTGGCTATAACCCGTGCCACGCTAGACGCTCTCGGCCTGGAAACCGTCTCGCTACCAATGCTCGCAGAACTGCTCGGAGGCCGCGTGGGTTGCGCCCGAGCCCCTAACGGTAAACCGGTCGCAGTTGTCCTCCTCTAGCCCTCCGCTATGACAAAAGTATATATTATCTCTACGCCACTCATAGCATTCATAGAAAGAGGCTAGCGTGCCACGGCTATACACATATCCATGTTCATCCCCCCTGGCTCTAGGCCTCACAGTCATGTAAAACAAGACCTCAGCATAGCGAAGAGCAATGTTTTACATTCTGCTGTGTAAAACAAGAGCTACCAGGGTTTAGGAGTGCTGTATGAGATGACCCTGCTGTGGTTTTGAATAATGAATAATTTTACATAATGAAGAGCCGCGAGACCCTGCAGCCCTTTTACTATTGAATATTTTTACATAATGCTAAGCCCGCTGTGCCCACAGTTATGGGATCAAAGGCTTGAGAAGGCTCAAGCTAGGTTCCCACAACCATGGGTCGGTAAACGACACCAGGAATAAATAGAATTAAAACAACAGGAAAGTGTGTGGAGGAGGGGTCTGCTAAGGGTAATCCTCTTACCCTACAAGAGTAGGAGGGTGCACATCTCCCTCCCGAGCACGCTCTACCAGAAGGCTAGGGAGAGAGCGAGGCAGCTGGGGTGTAGGAGCTTTAGTGAGTACGTGCATCAGCTCATACTCCAAGACGTGTATCAACGTTGAGTCTCACAGCTATGGTGCCCTCTTTTCATAATTTGGCCTTATTATTGTTGAAAACGAAAATAGTTAGAGCGGTGGATCGGGGTGGCTCTTCAATAATTCAACGATTTTGGCCAATGCGGTGCGCCACGCCTCGGGGTTGAAGACGTAGCCGGCTGCAGCCCCCTCCTCCGCGATCTCATCTACCGTGCCGGTCACCGTCAGGGGGGCCCTCCTGTTCTTCAGCCTGAACGTCACCTCAAACCTCCCAGCCTCGAGCTCGACCACCTTCAGCGGAACCATGGCAGCGATGATGCTCTCAGGCACTAGGATATCACCCATGTTGAGGCAGCGGAAGACCACACCCCTCCTCGCATCAGCCACAGCCAATGTAGCCTCCCTCTCGTCCAATGGTACAATCACGGGGTCACCGAAGTAGGGTGAGGGTGCCCCAAGGATTTTCTGGAGCTCATAGAGCACTTTCCACGCTCTCGGAGTGCCGCTAGCCTCCTCCAGGATTGGGAAGAGCCCGTCATATGGAGCTGAAGCCTCCATCTTCCGAAACTCAGCCATCTTCTCCCTCACCCTCCTCACGAGTTTATAGGGGTTCAAGCCCCACCTCCGCACCTGCCGCACGAACTCGGGATCCTTCAGCGGGTCAATCCCCGCACGGAGGTACATGTACACGACAACCTCCAGAACCTCTTGAAGCTCGCTACTCATGCACACCACCCAGTACGTCCTTCAAATCGGGGTATCTCCGTAGGAAGGCCGCTTGAGATAATGGCTTCCTACTGTTCTTCAGTGCCCACCGCAGCCAGGCCCGCAACTGCGACTCCCTGATCTTACCCTCTCCAGCCTTGGTTGTGAACTCCAGCAGCTTTTGCACAGCCTCCTGCTCCGTCATCAACCCCTCCCTGACTTTTGAGGCCAAGTAGGGAGCAGCACACCACACGATGAACCGCTTCCTCCCATCTCTGAGGCCTGTCTCAAGGATCCTCTCGATCCACCTCCTCGATCTC
>JAWAXJ010000223.1:0-2917 GCA_038896955.1 Desulfurococcaceae archaeon | reverse complement strand
ATCTGCTTGGCTTGCACCAGTAATCATGTTCTTAACGAAGTCCCTGTGACCTGGAGCATCTATAATCGTGAAGAAGTACTTCTTGGTCTCGAACTTCATGTACGATAGCGATATTGTTAAACCACGCTCTCTTTCCTCCTTCAACCTGTCAAGCAACCACGCAAACTTGAAGCTCTCTTTACCTATCTTCTTAGCTTGTTCCTCGATCTCTCTGAGAGTTTTTTCATCAAAGTATCCAAGACGATACAGTATCTGGCCTACCATTGTGCTTTTGCCGTGGTCTACGTGACCTATTATTATTAGGTTCAAGTGTGGTTTCTGAGGTGCACTCATGTCTGTGCTCACCGTACCGGTAAAACACTCATACTGTACATTGCCTTATAAAGTTTTAGCAACCTTTTAACCTTAATTAGAAGCCGGAAACTTAGGATACGCTGGTAACAGTGTTATGAGCATTCTCTCCAAGTCTTGTTACAACCACGAAGATGTTCGAATCTGGATGATCAAGAAACCCTTACTAAAAACCAATGAGCTATCTGCTACTTAGAGCAATTCTTTCTATCTCATCCTTTCGCTGAATAGCGTAGCTTCTAGGATCACCACTCGCTGCAAGTACTATCTCTTCCGCGAGAGCTTCCTCAACAGGTAGTGGATTGTTGAATGCCTTTAATCTAGCTCCCTCTGCAAGGTGTTTAAGTGCAGTATCTACACGTCTCTGTGGGGAAACGTCAACTGAAACGTGGTAAACTATACCACCGTACATTATTCTCGTTGTATCCTCCCTTGGGGCTGCGTTCTCAATTGCTCTCACAAGTACTTGAATTGGGTTCTCGCCGGTTTTAAGGTAAATTAAGTCGAAGGCTTTCTTTACAATGTTGTAGGCGAGATGCTTTTTACCCGTGTTTCTTCCAGGGTACATCAACTTGTTTATCAGTCTTTCAACTATTGGAACTCTTGCTTTAGCTAACTTCCTACGTTCGTGACGTCCGCCTGTATGTGGTAGTATCACAGGTTTTAAGCATATGTACCTCTTTAAGCTTGGATCTCTTACCTCCACGAAGTCGTAACTCCATTTTCCAAATAGTTTAGGTTCGCTGAGCTCGATTTCTACAACTTGGGACTTCTCGTTCAACGTTCTCTACCTTACAGGTTTCTGCTTTTTGCCTAACCAGAGCGCTCTTAATGATACCCCGTTAACCATAACAACCTTGTACTTGACTCCTGGAATGTCGCCCATGGATCCTCCCAGTGTTCCACCAATACCCTCGATTATGACCTCGTCGTGCTCGTCAATGAAGTTTATACCTCCATCCCATGGAACAAAGGCTGTTACCACCTTGCCGTTTTTAACTAGTTGCACCCTAACACACTTTCTCACGGCTGAGTTAGGCTTACGTGATTCTACACCTACTTTCTCTAGAACAATACCACGAGCCATCGGCGCTCCTTCGAGTGGATCTCTTATCAGTCCTTGCTTTCTTAGCATACGGTTCTTGTACTCTCGCTGATACCATCTAAACTTCTTTCGTTTTTCAACAAGTTTTCTGGCTGCATACATTCCATTAGGGCTTTTCTTACCAGGCACTGTAAGCACCTCACTCTAACTATCTACAGAAAAAGTACTTGTATTTAAGCTATTATAACCGAGTCTATGCCAAAGTGCCTCTTTAAAATCAACTTCGCTCTCAAAACGTTTTTACCGTTTTTACCTATGGCTATGGCTTTGTCTGCCGGATTTACCGCTACGTAGAGTACCTTTGTGCCATTGGGCCTTTCAACCAGCTTAATATCAGTAACTCTAGCAGGTGTAAATGCGTACTTAACCTGCTCTGCGAGGTTATCACTGTACCCAACAACCTCTATTGTTTTTCCGAGAATCTTACTCAGCTTTTGAACGAAGAATCCTCGTGGACCAATCGCTTTTCCTACCTCCTCGGGGTTTACGAGGAACACTATTCTATTGTTCTCGTTGTCTATAATACAGTCTCTTACCGTGACACCGGTGATCTCACTGAATAGCGACATATACCTGAATTCCTCTGATGTTATTCTAACGCCGCTTTTACTCACCCAGTTCACCTCCTCTGACCAGTTCAAGGATATTAGATTGTCCTGGTTCTAACACAGCGAGAACAGCAACACTGTGAGGCCTGCCCACTACTGCACCAAGCTCCATGTTTGTACCATCGAATTCTACAACGGGTATTCTGCTTAGCTTAGCGTAGTACAGTACATCTCGCTTAAGCTCAGGTGGTGCGTTCATAGCAACAACAACCACCTTCGCTTTCCCATGGAGTACTGTTTTAATGGTTCTTCTCGCCCCGTACACGATCTGCCCTGTTCGAACCGCTGCCTGTATAGCTCTAATCAAGTCGGGTTTCGGAACAACGTATGGAACATTATTCATCTTTCTCACCTCCATACTCGTTCTCTACGCTAGTGCGTGGATTCATAAACACCTGGACTATACCTGTACCAACTGGTACTATTTGCCCTATTATTATGTTTTCGGTTATACCTAATAGTTTGTCCTCCTCGCCAGCAAACGCGCTTTCAACGAGTTTCTGAACAGTTGTTTCAAACGTTGCTTTCGCGAGAACACTTGGTTTTTCGCCGGCGATACCCATTCTGCCTATTTGCCTAATGTGTCCAGTCCACGTCATTATGTCAGCGAGTAGCATTATGTGGCGAATATCCACGTCTAAACCTTGGTCATCTAGTGTATTCTTGATCTCCTTTATGATAGCCATTCTAGCTGCTTCTATTCCAAGGACCCTTTCGATTTCGTGAATGTTGTTCGTGTAGATCTTCCTCCAGTTAACTCCAGGTATTTTCATTACCTCTTCCAGGTTGCTTCCTTCGGCAATTATAACATACTCGTCTCCTCTCCTTTGTATGATCGTCTTCTTAATACCCT
>JAWAXJ010000222.1:0-2922 GCA_038896955.1 Desulfurococcaceae archaeon | reverse complement strand
ACCTATCTTCAACAGCAGCAAGCAGCGCTAACCTATACTACGGTGGCAGCTACAGCTACAGCGATGAGATAAAGGTGCTAGAAACGTTAACACCCGGTGGTACAGCCGTGAGGATCCTCGGTTCAGCAGGTGAAGCGGGAGAGAGGGTCATCATTCCCCCTAATTCAAACTTGGTGATCAAGCTGACCAACCCGGCACTCACAGCCGCTGACTACAGCGTCAAAGTAGTCTGGTGGGAGGAGTAGGACAGCTGGCTCCCGGAGACCTGCCTGCTACAGCTCTCCCAATACCTCCACTATGAAAGCGTAGGGGAAGCTCCTCACCGTACCTGATGTCTGCGTCAAGGTCAGCTTATACTTCATCAAGGGGTGCAGGGTTTTCGTGTGGAAACGAAGCACCGGCTCAACCTGAGGCCCTTGCACCCCTAAAGTCCCGAAGACGCGGTAGTTGACCCCGTCAACCGCGACATACTCCGTGATAACTACAGCATCCCCCACGTTGAGGTTGCCCAAGTCCAGGTAACCCTCAACCAGGTACACGTTCTCCTGAGGCCCTACTTCAATGATTGTTGTCTCCACGTTCAAGCCTGACGGTGTAACCGTATCCCTGTACTTCTCCAGACTCTTCACAATAACCGGCATACCTGCAGCAAACACTACCGTAGCTATTTAAACCTGACACTTTCACCCGTTCCCATGCTGCAACCCGGTGATGTAGTAGACATACTTATCACCATCCCATTCTGAATCACCAAAGACCACCGTTACACCATCCCTTTCTTCAACTAGGTGTAGCAGCCACTTATCCGTGAGCCTATGTCTATCCTCCTTATCAGTCTTCAAGCGAACGGTAACAGTAAACCGGTCGCCCCCCTCCCTCCCCCCTTCCTGTCTTGCCCTGTCAAAACGGGTACTGGAGAACGCAATCCTTCCCCTCTTCACTTCCATTACCTCCACACTTCGTCCGAGTGGAAGGATCAAGCCCTTTTCTCCAGATCTGAGGTATAGCCTGACCTCCCCATCCCACCTAGCTATCACTGCTTCAAAGCCAGCCAACACCTCCAGCTCTCTCACAACCTCCAGCTCCGGGGGTTCTGTGGCTACGGTGAACATAAACTCACTAGTATTCTGGAGAGAGGCCCACTGCCCATAGTTTAAACTCCAACTGTCCAAGTACCCATAGAGCAGCCAGACGGGGGTCGTAGGTATCTCGGTTATCCTATTATAAATAATCGAAGGATTGGCAGGAGAGAAGCTATAGGACGGGGGGCTGGTGAAGGTAATGGAACCCACCAGCAGTCGACCGTAGGAGCCGTTGGGGTAGCCGAGCATGCTCATGCTCCAGTAGAGGCGCAGAGCAGGAACCGACATGTCCTGAATAGTTCTATTCACATTGTTCCTATGTGTAATGGTGAAAAGGAGATTTGCTCTCGTTGAGTTGGAAGATATGCGAGCTCCCACATACGAGCGAGTCCACATCCTACTACTTATGATATAATCCTTCAGCAACGCGAAGTGGTACTGGAGGTCATAGCCACCAGTGCCGGTCTCCTGTACGCTTTTATGACCTACGGCCGGCGCGTCACGTACCACGGCCGCAGTATAGGGTGTTGACCCCCCTGTCTTACTGAAGTCGACCGTGTAATATGGTGTTGTGTCATTCCATGTCGTCGAGACCAGCATCTTGGGGATTACCAGCACCTTCGTGCTCCCATCTGGTGTCCACCTCAACTGTCTCAAGTCACTACGGAACCACACTCTACCGGGTACCAGCGGTGGATCAGAAGCCCTGCTAAGGAAGGTTAGATCGTCTACCATTGGTGTCATTTTCACCCTTTTAGCCTCGAAGTCCGGTACCATATCCTTCATCCCTCCTTTACTGTTACTCTAGGGGCTTAGGATATAAACCGTGCTCCCATCTGGTGTCCACCTCAACTGTCTCAAGTCACTACGGAACCACACCTTGCCTGGTTTAAGAGGAGGGTCTTCCGACAACATGGATAAGAATATGCTATGCACAGAACTGACAACCGATAGGTCTGGTAGAAAGTATGCTTCTCTCTCTCCAAGTGTAACAACCTTACTTTCTTCAGATGGAGGGTCGAGAAAAAGTATAGTTTCACCGTCTGGTGTCCACCTCAGTTGTCCTAGGTCTGAACGGAACCACACTCTACCGGGTACCAGCGGTGGATCGGCTACTAACGAAAGGAATGTGAGGTGGAGTGCGCGAGCAGACTTTTCCCCCTTCCTCACTGTAAACTCTGGCATACTCTTACTCTGTTATTTCCCTCCTTCCTTCTATAAAAGCGCTTCTAATCCTTGTAAACCCGGCGAAACGCTTTTTAGAGCAGAAGCCGTACACTAGGACTGATGACAGATAGGGAGGGTGTAAAAATCGGCACGGTTACGAGGGTATTCAAGTTCTATGATAGGGATGGTGTGGTGTACAGAGCGTTGAGAAGCGGAGCACCGTTGGAGGAGGTGGCATCAATGTTCAGGGACTTGCTTGAAGAGAAAAAGGAGGTGTTTGGCAACATCTTCCTCAACGAGGGAAAGAACCTCATCTGGCGCCTAGTTATCGGTGAGAGCGGATTGACCCCGTTCAACAGCGCGAACGCGCATATCGGTGTAGGTGACAGCAATGCTGCCGAGTCTGCAGACCAGACAGGCCTCCTAGGTACTAACAAGTTCTACAAGGGTATGGATGTGGGATACCCTGTAGTCAGCGGTGGATCGGTAAAGTTTAGAGCAACGTTTGATATTGATGAGGCCAACTTCGAGTGGAACGAGTGGACAGTCGCCAACGGCCCCGGGGATGACTACGTGAACATTAATAGGAGGGTTGCCCCGCTAGGGACGAAAACCGCGGGTACTGTCTGGGCTCTAGAGGTCACGCTTTCCTTCGTGTAACGCAGTAGCGGAG
>JAWAXJ010000221.1:0-2944 GCA_038896955.1 Desulfurococcaceae archaeon | reverse complement strand
CCAGGCGACGTGGTCGGCTACTTGGAGAGGTGGGTTCCAGTGAGGCTTGGCGTTGAGAACACCGTCGACTGCGCCGTGTTCACACCTACGGTCGAGGTCAGCAGGGGGGTTTTAAACTTGGTCGACGAGGTGCCTCCAAGTTGCGACGTAGCCATAGGCGATAGGCTGAGGAAGTCTGGCAGGACGACTGGTGTAACCGACGGGGTGGTTGAATCCGTGCATGCGACCGTCAGCGTCGAAGCGTGGGGTAGAGAGTACGTGTTCACGGACGTGGTGATAACTAGGAGCGCCATAGCGGAGCCTGGGGATTCTGGGTCTTTCTGCCTAGACTTGGACAGGCGCGGCTCCGCTGGCATAGTCTTCGCAGGCTCTGAGCTTAAAACCGCCGTCATACCCGCTGTGAGCGTAGAGCGTGAGCTGGGCGTCAGCTTCACCGCGGTGCCTCCAGCCGTGCAGAGCATATTCTCGGTGGTGCCGATAGGCTTAGCCCTATACTTCGCGGTGAGGGAGCGCTATAGTTAAAGTTTAATTAAGCTCTGTGCGGATAATTCTACTGATAGAGATGCCGTACAAGAAGGAACTGTTTATAGCTCCAGTCATAAAGGACTTCACGTCTAGGGTCGTTCTGGCGGGTGAGCCTAGGACAGACCCAGCTTACGAGGCCGTGGGCTACCATGCTGCAACGCCGATAATAGCTAATGAGGTGGTTTGGACTTCAAAGGCGTATAGGCTTTTAGACTACGTTACGGCACCAGTCGGCACGGTGAGGCTTGACAAGTTCACTTACAAGGTTATGCAGACTGGCTGGACGCTCGGCGTGAGGGAGCACTACCTCAGGATATTCATAGATGGGACTAAGGTCGTGGATAGGAAGATCTACATACCGGGCTGGGACAAATACTTCGACGCTGAAGAGTCGATAGGGCAGGATGTGTCTCCAGACGCTTCGGTCAAGGTCGAGGTGGAGTTTACAGACGCATACGATCCTGTGCCAGGCTGCCACAGGGCTTTCGTCGGCGTTATGAAGATCATTGGAAACTACATGAGCGAGACCCCTCCAAGCACTGGGGGAGCCGTCGTCAGGGTCAACAACGCTGAAACCGGTGCTCCAGTCGAGGGGGCGCTCTGCTACCTGCTGAAGGATCGTGCAATCGTCGCGTCTAAGAAGACGGATTCAACGGGTACGGCTGAGTTCAGAGACGTTGTCGAAGGCGGCTACACGCTGAGGGTTTCCAAGTCTGGCTTCTACGACGTTGAGTACCCGCTCACCATCCAGCCAGGCCAGACGCTGCTCGTCACAGTGTCTCTGGCGCCCGTGCCTCTCCCATGGTATGTCGAGTGGCTCTACAGGAACTGGCCTTGGCTTGTTGGCGGAGCCGTAGCCGTCGCTGGAATCTACGTGATAGTCAAGCGAGTCACAGGTGTGAGCCCAGTGTACATAGTCAGGGAGAGGCTCAGAGGTGGATGAGGCCAGTCATAGTCGTACCAGTCTTAAACGAGGCTGAGTACATAGGTGTCATGTTGGAGTCGGCGCTCAGCCAAGACGCCGATTCAGACGTGGTGGTGATAGACGGAGGCTCAACCGATGGGACGGTAGACGTTGCAGAGAGGTACGGGGTGCGTGTGATAGTTCTACCGGGGAGCAAGCTGAGGGCTAGAGACTACGCGTACCGCAATCTGCCCTACGAGGTTCAACTGCACACCGACGGTGACGTTATACTTCCCAGCGGGTGGGTGAGGCTGATGTGTAGCCACTTCGACGACCCGTCTGTTGTAGCCGTTGCTGGGACGACCGACCTAGGGCTTATCGGAGTGCTACTGCGTCCGCTCTACCTTGCACACTTCGGCTCTAGGCTGTCGGGTAGGAGCAACGCCGTCAGGCGTAGCGCCTACATCGCCTCAGGAGGGTTCGACAACCTTGAGCCTAGAACTGGGACGGAGTGTATAGCTGAGGAGGAGGTTAAGCTCTACAGGAAGATGGCTAGGATTGGAAGGGTTGTGCTTGAGACTAGGGTTCCAGTCGTACATCTGAGGTGGACGAGCCACTTCTCAGACGGGGTTAGAAGAACGGCTAAACCGTGACTACGACTGGCCTAGGCGGTCTGGTTAGAAGGTAGAGCAGTACTGCCAGCGAGCCAGCGCTCAGGGCGAGTATCCATATTTTCGGTATGACTGTGACGGCGACCTCCACCTCAGGCTTCTCCGTTGTAAACCTGAACCTGGCGGTCTCAAGAAACCTGTGCGTCGCCTCGCCAGAGTACTCTACGTTGAGATCTAGCAGGAAGTGGGCCTTGCCAGATGCATCCGTCGTGGATTCAAACCCGTCGACCGTGACCTTCACGCCCGAGACTGGTATGAGCCCGAACAGTTTGACCGTTACCGTCACCGAGGACTTGCCTAGGGGTATGGGCTCTAGGGGGACTCTGAGCGTCGTGTCAGACGTTATATCAACGGTTTTAGTGTACGTCAGATAGCCTGTCTTGGATGCGGTCAGCGTGTACGAGCCCGCTGGCACGTCTCTGAACTGCACAAAGCCGTTTTCGTCTGTCGAGCCCGTGAACCTGTCTAGGCTGACTGAGGCGCCTGCTATCGCCGAGCCCGTCGAGGCGTCTTCGACGTAGACGTTCACGGTGTAGGCTGGGGGGACGCCTGAAACCTCGACCCTCGCCTCCCCTGTTACTGGCTCGTAGGGCATTTAGATCCTGCCTTTGGCAGACCTATATATTAGGTAGAGCACCGTGCCTATTATCGCATACGGCATCGCCTGCTGGACGGTCGTGGGCAGGGCCGTGGTTAGCTCCGTTATGGCTAATGCGGTCAGCCCCTCGCCAGCGTAGACCACCTTGTACGTGTAAGTGCCAGCCGCCGTCGGCGCCGTCGTTGTGAAGCTGTAGGAGCCGTCGGAGGCGGTTGTCGCAGTTCCTAGTAGCGTGGTGTCCCTGTA
>JAWAXJ010000220.1:0-2951 GCA_038896955.1 Desulfurococcaceae archaeon | reverse complement strand
ATCCAACCATGTCCAGGTTAATAACACCCTTAGGTGTCCATGGCAGGTGCTCTCGAGCATATATGGTCCCCGTGTACTCTGGTACGAAAAGATGCGCGTGAGGATAACTCAAGTTTGATGACTCCAGGATCTTAGCGATAGCCAGGTTAACGGTTGATCCACTGGCATTATCGTGTGCGCCTGGCTTTGGATGGCATATGTGGCTCACGAAGAGTACACCGGGGTTTTCACCACTGTATGCTACGAGAGCAGGCAATGGTTCATCCGAGTACTTGGTTTCAACCTTCCAGCATGCGACTAGTCTAACTCCCTTACTCAGCAGAGCTATTAGTCTCTGAGCAGTTGCATAGGGTACGTTAACTACGACCGGCTTGGGCTTGACCTCATCCCGCGAAATGAATAAACCAGTATAAGGTACTGCTTCAGGGTATCTTTTGCTATCGTAGAGAACTACTAGATCAGCTTCCACGGTACTATACGCAACAAATGCGGGAGCTTCGACGAGAACAGCTTCGCCGGAGCAGTTTTCGATGTTCACGCAGTGCTTTAACTCCCCGCATCCCTCGCCTCGAGGTGAATGTGCGGATATTAAGGTTGGGTGATCGCTGTAATCAAACTTTGCTATAGTTTCACCATTTCTCTTGAACTCGATGAGTCCATTTTCAGCATTCCACGATGTTGGTGTTTCCATGAAACCTTTTCTGCTACTACTCGGAACGCGGAAAACTCTGGTACTCAGGCCAAGATCCTCTAATACCATGGCTGTAATCTTGATCGCTTCTTCTAGGCCTTTGCTACCCTGTACTCTATGAAGAGTTGTAATGCGTTTCAGATAGTCCTTTGCAAGCCCAGCAATAGGGATCTTACGGTACGCTTCTAGAATGCTCTTGAGCCCATTACTCAATTTGAACCCCACACCAAATTCGCTAACTACTGTTACTAAAAACAGCGTTAAAGATTCAATAATGTACTTCACAGGATTCCTAATATAAATATCACGCTTTCCGATAGTTGATCCGGGATTAAGCATGGTCATAGTAAGCATTACACCTGAAATAGCACTTGAAGGCTCTGTTAATTATGCAGGAGGATTGGGTGTTCTGGAGGGGGATAAGTTCTACGCGGCGGGTGATCTCGGGCTAGATTACCTGGTGCTTTCTCTCCTATACAAGCAAGGCTACGTCAAACTAAGATTCACGGTTCACGGCGAACCGTTGTTCGAACCCGAAGAACTAAGTAGAGAGTTCTACTCAAAGCTAACACCAGATGGTGAACTAGTGGTAACTCTGAACAATGCGAGGGTTTACGTTATACCGTGGGTTTATAGGTACAAAACGGCGAAAGCTGTTCTCTTCGAAGCCGTCTGTCCTGAATGGGCACGTAAACTAAACAGTAGAGTGTACGTAGATGATAATGAAGAAGAGAAGTTCTTGAAATACGCCTTATTAGCCAAAGCAAGCGCCAGTTATCTTAAAGAGAAAGTAGGACTAGAAAACATCGCCATTTTAGACCTGGAGGAATCTTACACCTCGTTGGTACTCTACGAGCTTAGGGGTATCGAGAGCAAAACACGAATAATTCTCCACACACCGGGACCATGGGGTCACCCGGTTTTCCCAGGATACATGATTAAGCAAGAGTTCGGAGTTGATGTATCTGAAGGATTAGTTAATATGACTGAGGAGACCCTAAGAAGATTGAGCAAGGCCATTGTTGTCTCTAAAAAACAATGTGATGTAATGTCTCACGTTTTTCCAGACCATAGAAGCAAGTTTATACCTATCACTAACGGAATATACCTTGAAAGGTGGATGCACCCTAAGCTTTACTCTGCCTGGGTTCGCAAAGATATTCGCGAAGAAGTTTTGAGAGAAGTTAGAAATGAAGCGAAGAAAGAGCTCCTATCTTTAGTGAAGTACTATAAGCCAGAAGTAGACCTAACCGGTAAAGTGGTCGTTACCTGGGCTCGTCGACTAGCTCGCTACAAGAGACCGTACTTTATTGCTAGGTTTATAGAAGAGCACCACGATCAGAGCGTAGTGTACATACTAGCTGGTAAACCACATCCCAAGGACCCGGATGGGTACATTTACCTGAAGAAGTTCAAGGAGCTTTCACAGAAATTCAACAACGTAGTTTACATACCAGACTATAGAACTGATGTAGCTAAGGTTTTAATAGCTGGATCCGATATCTGGCTGTTTACCCCGTTCAGTGGCTGGGAAGCATGTGGTACAAGCTACATGAAAGCCCTCGTTAACGGGGTTCCAGTAGTATCAAGTAGAGATGGAGGTGTCATAGAAATCGTAGAGGATAACTTAAACGGATGGTTGTTTGGTGATGATATACGTGAGTTCATCAACATATACGAGGATCCCCGTGCAAGGACAATCGATGAAAAAGACTACAAGGAGTTTTCCGACAAACTTACTAAAGCCATTGAAACATATTATGGTAAACCGGATGAGTACTGGACCATTGCTCTGAATGCATGGAGAGACGTACCCGAGAAGGTAGATATTAGAAGAGTTCTGAGGAAGTATTATCTTGAAAAACTACCTGACGATAAACAAGGATACCGGAGCATTAGTAGCTAGAAATAGTGCAACTCCACCTATATTGGCTTCACTAAGTGCTGTTTTACCGCGTGCTCCTATTATCACTAGGTCGTATCCTCCACTAAGTATCTCTCGTAGTAGCGCGGACTGTGGACTGTCACTTAGATGATCGTACTCTAGCTGCTTGTAAACCACGTCAACGGGCACGTCTTTAAGCCTCTCCTTTGCCTTAGCTAATGGATCCTCGGCTTCCACGAATCCCTTGGGTTTAGCGTAAACGACTGTTATTCGCGAACCATACCTCTGTGCAAAGTCTGCTGCTACTAGTAAAGCCCTTAGGCTGGTTTCACTCCCATCAACTGGAACCAGTATTCTCCTAAAGTAGAAGCTGAT
>JAWAXJ010000219.1:0-2959 GCA_038896955.1 Desulfurococcaceae archaeon | reverse complement strand
GTTCTAGTTACAACGTTAAAGGGTATTTCATCGTACGCGTCGTACTTATCACTTGCCCTAGAGTCTATTTTAACACCTGAAGCTCTTGCTACTGGTCCGACAAGACTGTGTCTTGTTGCATCCGTGTACTTCAGTAGCCCGGTGTTGGTTAGCCTCTTGTAGATGGTTTCGTCTTCTTCGAACACCTTCTTGTAGTACTCTACTCTGGGTTTAAGCTTGAGCAGCAGATCTCTCAGCTTATCCCTCTTAACAGAGTCAATGTCTCTTCTAACACCACCAACAATCATGAAGTCCGCCATTACTCTGTTACCAGTTAGTATTTCCTTTGCTTTCATTACACGTTCTCTGTCCAGCATTATCTGCATGAACAGGTTTTCGAATCCCACGATCTCTGCCATGACGGCGTTTACCAGCATATGGCTGTGTATTCTTTCAAGCTCCATTGAGAGTACGCGCAGGTACTTTGCTCTCCGGGGTGGATCAATGTTCAGCAGGTACTCTAGTGCTCTCACATAGCAGTTCGTGTGAACAGCGTTGCATATACCGCAGACTCTTCCAACTATGAAGATATCACGGTAGAAGGAGTTTTTCTCGCAGAGCTTCTCGATGCCTCTGTGGTTGTACCCGGTGTTTACTTCCGCTTTAACGACTTCTTCACCATCAGCGTAGATCTTCAGTAGAACAGGCTCGTGAAGTGCTGGGTGCTGTGGACCAATTGGTATTTCGGCTGATACTAGTGGAACCTCAACTATCTTCGTTATAGCCATGCTAAACACCACTGTCCTTTCTCAGCGGGTATTTACCCTGCTCAGCTACATCGGTTGCTACGAAGAAGCCTCGTTTGAGAAGCGGATTACCATTGAATACTACACCGAGTAGGTCGTGCGTCTCACGTTCACCAGCTAGTAAACCCGGTATGATGTCGATCAAGCTGTCGATCACGGGGTTCTCCCTGCTAAGAAAAGTTCTGATAACAACGGTTACCTCCTCTGGTAGAAGAACAACGTAGTAGTCAAGCCTGATCTTGTTTTCACTGGGAAGATCCGTGCCTACGAGGGTTGATACGTAGAATCCTCCATAGCCGTACCTATTAATAAGCTCTAAGAACAGTTTTCTCACATCCTCGGGTTTAACAACGTAGAGTCTTCTGCTAGGCTTAACAGTACCTTTTTCAATGGCAAAGCTCTCTATGAGCGAGATCTTCTCACTCGCATCCACTGTACTTCACCTCTCCCTTCTCTATAAGCTTAAGAAGTTTCACAATTCCATCGAGAATAGCTTCGGGTCTAGGTGGACACCCTGGTACATAGGCTGCTACGGGTACAACCTTGTCAGCACCGCCAAGAACGTTATAAGACTTGGAGAAAACTCCACCACTTATAGCACACGCTCCCACGGCTACAACGAACCTTGGGCATGGCATTTGATCATAGAGTCTCTTGAGCCTCTCAGCCGCTTTCTTGGTCACAGCTCCCGTAACGACTAGTATATCACCGTGCCTAATGCTGGGAGCAAGTTTAACTCCAAAGCGCTCGGGATCGTAGAGTGGGGTAATGGAGGCAAGTACCTCTATGTCACAACCGTTGCAGGCACCCGTGTTAAAGTGGACCAGCCAGGGACTATACCTGATAATCCTGTAGTCAGCTCTAACCTCAGCACGGGCAGCTTCCATAAGCATTCACGCAGCCATTGAAGGTTATTGGGGTTTAGGCTTAAAAACCGAACTGTGTAGAACCACTTGAGTGGTCTCCGAGGATATTCAACAACACTATCACGAACTTTGTTAGAAGACGTGGATTCCTTTAAAACCTCCTTGGGATCTTCCTAGTTGCATAGTTGATTTTTACGTAGTTGAACTTTCTGTACAATGCTGTAATAAGCATTGAAACTGTAAAAGCAGTTAGCGAGGTTATGATCGGTGCAAGTCTTATACCCCACGGTGTGTAGTTTAGCACTAATCCTACGAGAGGTACAGTAGCTAGCGATAATCCAATGGATAGAGCTGTTCTCTCCAATGGTGATAGGTCCTCTTCGCGAGGATACAAGGCTTCAACAAGAGAGTACCCGGGTAAGAAGAGAACGTAGATCGTTCCAAGCACGTACCTAGCTGGGATCAGAGCTGGAACCTTCTCAGTTAAAAACACCACTAGTAGCGTTAGTGACGTCAGCGCGAGGGCTGTCCAAAACCAGAGTGTATATTCTAGTCTAAACGCGTAGGATACCAGCGTTAGGGGTGGATCCGGGTCCTCGATCCTCAGCTTCTTATCTTTAACGCTTTTCCACACTTCATAAAGCACCTTGTACTTGTTAACCTTTCCACCGGCTTTTCTTCTGACGTAATCCTCCAGGGTTACAGGTTCTCTGTTCAAGTCGATCACAGCTCGTTACACTAGTGGTGGAGTAATGTTCAAGTGTAGATGAACCCATCTACCAGTATAAACCCAGCTATCGAGCCCTGTATCGTACATCCAGAGCTCGAAGATCAGTGTTACACTTGCTGGTAGCGGTTTACTGGTGTAAACTGGGACATTAACAAGTATTGTAGTGTTCTTTTTGTTTCCTAAAACGCTGAACCACTCGGCAACAGGGCTTTCGGGTGAAGGAGTAGTCGCCGTGGGTAGTGTGCCAGTATCGCCGATCTTGTATACAACTCTGTAGTACACGGGTTTCCCCATGTAGTTCGCTATGAATATGCATAGCCTTAGAACAGTGCTGTTTAACGCTACTCTGGGTAGTTCACCTATTCTACAGTTCTCGTTCAGCAACCCTATAGCGTTAAAGGGCTCAACAACATCTGGTCTAAGCACCAATGCGATTCCCACAGTAGATGCCACAACTGATACTGCGAGTATTACTGCGAAAACCTCTTCGTCGAGGATCACGCGGTATCACCTAATAATCCATCTTCTATGAAGCTTAAACCAAACATAGAGGTAAACCCTTGGCAACACGAAGTAGA
>JAWAXJ010000218.1:0-2967 GCA_038896955.1 Desulfurococcaceae archaeon | reverse complement strand
TCCCCTACATCGATATCACCTACGGGGCTCAAGAGACCAACCCGGCCAACTCGGTGACACTTAGGAGGTTAGCTGTGCTCTACAACTACCCCTACGTTGTGGAGCTGACGATTTGGAGGAAAGTAGAGGGATGGCCGTGAGGAAGAGGGGGCAGGTTCGCGTTATCGAAGCTGTGCTCGCGGTTTTCATGGCGGTGGCACTGATACTAATGGTGATGGGTTTCACAAGGCCACTCCGCAGCCAGTACATTAGGGAGACCAGCGACTTGAGGCGTTTAGCCTACAACGTCATGAGCACGATGTCGCAGGCAACCACCTTCGAGGCCACGCTGGCGGAGAGGATCTGGGCGATCTACGATTCAGGCGGGGTATGGCAGCCAGCTGTCGAGCGCCTCCGCGAGCTTGAGCTAATCCTCTCCATGAGCCTACCTCCCGGCCTCCTGTACAGATTGGATGTTTATCTTCTGAGCGCATCGGGAGGGGCTGTTGAACTGAAGCCTTTGGGCTTTTCCTCAAACTACGATGCTGACAGAGTTCGGCTGACTGAAGCCGAGTCCATCACGTACACCTACACGATGACTGGCTCGAAGAGCTTGAGTTACAGTGACGGCTTTGACTACTCGGGCTTACCCAGGTTTATATCCACGATAACTAACGGGCACCCTAACACGAATGTTTTTATCAAAACCTCAGGCACGGTATCCAAGCCTCCCAGCCTCTGCACCCAGGTTGACGCTCGTGGTAATCTTTACGGCATCGCTGCAACTGTGTACGATGTAGCTTCTACGCTGGACCTTGTACCAGCCGCAGGCTTCACAGTCGTTGTGGCTGGGAGCTACTCTCGAGACAGCATCGACCGTAGGAACAACGTGGCTTATGTTTCGGTGAGTGTTGACTCTGACTGGGATGGGTTAGTGGATGTGGAGTACATCTTCTATCGTTACGATACTTCGATTGGGTCTGGTAAAATAATTTCTATTTTTGTGAGCCCGAATGCTGAAGTTTGCAGCGTGAGTAGCGATGGCTCCTGCAACCCTGTCGACGCCCGCATCAAGGCTTACAATCTAGGTAGCATGACTTCAGGCTACACCTACTCTTGGAACTGCGTAATACCCTCTACCCGAGGCAGGGTTATCGGAGTGGCGCTCGTTGTAGTGGATGCTGACACTAGTGATCCCAGCGGTGCCAGTGGGGATTTCTGGTTGGATTGGGACGACCTCCAGCTGAGGTGGAGTTACGAAAGTATACGCGGCACGGTTCTGCAGATCCACTTGACGATAGGCTATGCTGGGTGATCCCATGCCCAACGGCCCCACGGGGAGCGCGAAGGGGCAGATTCTGGTTTCAACGGTGCTCATAATCAGCCTTTTGATCATGTCGGTTCTCGTAACCGCGTTTCAGACGCACTCGGTCTTTCTGCGCGCGCGTGGAATCGTTGTAAGAGAGACTGTTGCAGCAATTACAGCCGACTTCAAGCGTGCGCTTGCTGTCACACTGGCTGTGGCCACCAGGGCCTATTTCAACTACAGCGAGTTCGCGCCCATGCTCGACCGATACAGCCAGTTTGGGGTCTCAGTCCAAGATAGGCACAACCTCACGGCTCTCAGGATCGCGGCCCTAATCTACCTTGAGTACTGGAAGCAATCGATAATGAGAGCTTACGGCGAGTACGGTGTGCAGGTATCCTACGAGCTGCTCCCGTTCGACCTGCCCAGGGATCTAGGTAGGCCTCGATCCGTAAGCGATTTGAGGGAGGTGACGACAAACAGTAGCTACGCCTACGCGAAATTGAAGCTCAATTTGACGAGCGCGGGCTTCTACAACTGGGAGAGCGATGTTTTCGTCGGTGTCACGCTCACGGTGTACAGGTGGGCTTTCACGGTCACTGAGGGGAACACGACTATCACCATTAATGTAAAGGTTGATGGCGAAATTGATTATGCAACAAACCCCCTGAGCGTGATTGGGACGCCCTACGGTGCGCTGCTGGTTAAAGGTTGGGTGAGAGTCTATTACCCAGAAGTCGACTCACAAAATAGGTACACGGGAGGTTGGTGCCAAGCTAAAATCGTTGACGTCACCTACCTGGGCTACGGTAATTACTCGATAACATTCGAGCCTAGAGTGGAACCCCTCTACGACCCAGTTGAGCGCATGAACTTCATACCGGTTATGGTCGTGGTCTCAGACGAGCGCGGTATCCTCGTTGAAGGTTCAACGCACAACTTCATCCTCCTCGCGATCGAGAGAAGCACGCCAGATGTTCTCTACTACGATAAGGATGGTAATCGACGAACTCTTTTCAGAACAAGTGACATCTCAAATGAGGTTTACACTCTAGAGATGAGCGCTAACCTTTCTCTCTTCTGGCTAGCTCAGGGGCTTCCCGTGGCAAGCGGGTTGAAGCTCCCCCCCTTCCCCGTGATGCCAATCAAGCAGATCAGGGTGAACATCTCCAGCGACGGTACTCTCAATACGCTGCGGGAGAGGCCGATCCAGTACGAGTTCTGGACGATCATGAACTGGCGTGGGATCCAGATCAACTGGCCCGTAGGTCTTGCAGACCCTCAGATAGACTTTATGAAGGAGGTTGTAGACCCACTGACCGGCGCACGCTACATCCCACGCTTAGTCTTCCAGGTACAGTACCCGACGACCAGCATTAGGAGGCAGTATGTGCTCCTCTGGTGGCACGACGATCTTGATGCTGAGCCAGCCGCATACCCCACTCAAATCATGTACAAGAGGGATCAAATTCACAAGGATCTCTGGCACCCACTATACGACGTCGAGTTAGTAGACATTGAACACCAGCAGTCGAGAGGGTACACAGATTACCGCGGCGTGGCAGCTCTCGTGCTAAGAGACCCTAACACGGATGAGGCATTCGGGCCCTATAACCTTCACATGTTCGACGTGTACGGGAGTTCCCTCGGACGGTATAGGCCATACGGCAATTGGACAGTAT
>JAWAXJ010000217.1:0-2978 GCA_038896955.1 Desulfurococcaceae archaeon | reverse complement strand
GTTCAGCTTGATGGATCGGCCGCCTCCGCGTTTTGGAACTATCCGTGTGCTTCAACTTTTTAGAGAAAGAAGAAGCTGGAGCTGTTTTTAACTAGGTACTGCTCATACCTGTACAGGGTTTTCCAGACGACCATTTAGAAGTTTTGAAGTGCATGACTGTCTGGAGTTTTAGAGCCGTTTCTATCTCTTTTAGGGTTTTTACCCCACACTTTTTATGTTGCTATGAGGAAGGTTGAAGGAGTTGCGTTGAAGCTTGATAGCAACGCCATCATTCGGGCGTTGGATACCTCCTCGTCGAATTTTACACGTACCTGCTCTATATTTGCTTCTGGTTTTCTGCTTTTTCTAAGCCTTTGAGCCTGTTTCAGATCTGAAGTGTAGTTTAGTCTTCTAGAACCGTTTTAAGGCTTTAGATCTCGCTCTGGTCTAGATCGACCTTCAGTCAGTATTTCTGGGCAGAAGCGGCACCTTCCAATTAGAGGCTCACCACTCTCAATCCTATGCTTCAACCTGAGTACCTCCTCCTGTAGCGTTGGCAACGTCTCTCTAGAATTTTTGAATTCAATGGTGCGAATGCGTTTTACGACTTCTATGTTTGCGGGGTTTACTACCTCACGTACTATGAACTCTTTCACCTTCTCTAGAAAGGAGGTATTTCCACGTGCAACTGATTCATCTCCAAAGAACAAACGTTTAACATCCTCCTGTCCCCCATAGCCGAAGAGCTTGAGGAGTTCCTCCGAGTTGAATGCGTAATTCCAGTCCACTTCTCCCCCTTTTAATATTGGATGTAGCCTGCGATCGATGAAGTTGTAAATTTCGGAGATGAGTGTAATCGGTTTGATGAAGATTTCAGGTTCAGGCCAAGACCTATACTCACACACTTGATCTCCAAACTCTCTCTTGAGCGATTCCAACAGCCGCTCTTCTAAGCCCAACCTCTCATCATTAGCCTTCATCAAGCCATTTCTATACTCGCTTAGAAGTTGCCAAATCTCCTCGTAATACTTCAGGTGTTCTTCAACTGCTTCGATTAACTGTTTATACTCTGTGAGGTGGGGGGGAGGTAGTCGCCAGAAGCTTATTTCACGTTTGTAATATTCCATTAATTGCTCGTACTTTACAGCTAAATATGTAGGTACTTCCAAGTACTCGTAGTATTGAACGACAAATTCTAGAAACGGGATAAGCTTCCTAGAGTGTTTAAGCTTAGCCTCGTAGTCTTCACGCGGGCTTAGATGGGGATAGAAGTACCAATAGTATTTGCCGTCGCGCTTCTCAACCAACCCCAACTCCCTCAAGAAATCCAAGTATCTGGAAACTCTCTTCCTCAACGCGTCAGGGGATATGTTTGGGACTTCCCTCTTCACAAGATCCTTAATCTCTTCTACACTACAAGCTTTACTCCGTAAAGTGTTGACGATCTCCTTCATAATCCTCAGTTTACGTGCAGACGTTTTTTGTCCAAAACTCACGATAATGTTTATTTCATGGACAATTATAAGTCTTTCCCAAGAAGAGAGAAAAAGGTGGAAAAGGGATGTCTAAACGGAAGTTGAGGTTCTGGAAGATCCCAGTGACACCATTACTTGACGAGCTTCTGGAGAAGGCTATATCTATAGATACGCATGTCTCCAAGAGCGATTTTATACGTGAGGCGGTTCGAGAGAAACTAGCGAAAATGGGTCTCATGGAAATTTCGGAGAGGATGTTCAAGCACTCTGGGGAGGGGGACTCATCATCGTGAATCACTAAAACTACGGCAAGACGCGGGTTGGCGAAAGAGGCTTTGGAAACGAAAGATGAAAAGAGGGGGGAAGGGGGGTGACTGCAAACGCCTCTAGCGAGTTTAGGGTTTTAAAGACCTTCTTGGCTTCTGAAGTTGGCTTCATAGAGGCTGAGGTTGAGGGGGTTAGGCGGAGGTTTGAGGTGAGGAGGAAGGGTAGGACTGTGCTTGTGGACGGGGTTCCACTTTCAAATCTAAGACTTCTATTTTTGGATCATGAAAGACCGCAGAGACTAGCGGACCTACTGAAGGCTGAAGTCTACAAGCTCATAAACCAAGAAGAAGCTGGAGGATATACTCAGAAGTACCAGTTTTTAGACTCAAGCGTATACTTGTACGACAACGGCTATATTAGGATCTACAGGTCTGGCGAGGAAGTTTTCGAAGCCCCTCTCGAAGATCAGCAGACGTTGAAACTCAAGCTTATAGAGATAGCTAAGGCGAACGGGCTGAAGGACTCCGAGGCCGTTGCGAGAATAGATGAGTTCTTCGGCTTCTGCCGTCAGCTCACAGCTAGGCTTTCAACCGTAGATCTCGGCGATGGCAGGGTTAGATACGCTGATGGCACATACGTCAGGCAGGTATACGTGTCCAGCGACGAAGCCTACATGAGCGTCTACCTCTACGGTGAACACGAGCTGAGGGAGGGAGTTAGAGTAATAGGCGTGAGACCTGCATGGCTTATGAGCTCCAACGGGCTTGTAAAGATGGCTAAAACAGTACCCGCATTCGTACCTTCAGAGATAATCACGTTGGAGCTTAAACTGATCAGGAATGTTGTGCTGGACGTGAATGAGTTTATGGAGCTAATGAAGGAGGTAGAGCATATTAATCGATGCGAAGCTGAGCATCCAAGCTTTGCCGAAGTATGGATTGATGTCGAAGCTGCGCTCTCAACAGAGATGAAGATCGATAAAATAGACTTATACAAGGCTGTAAGCTATGTTATCGCCTGCTGGTTTTACGACTTCCTACCCACCTATCCAGAGCTAGCCATAGTAGGTCCGCCGGGCTCAGGCAAAACCGAGCTCAGGGACAGGATCGCTATGCTTACAAGAACAATACCGCTTACACAGGGCTCAAGCCTGCCAGCTATGCGTAGGGTTATAAACACCATGTTTCCAGGCATAGCCTTCGATGAGAAGCTTCTATCAGATCCAGATACCCAGAGCTTTCTAAGGGCTTCATACCG
>JAWAXJ010000216.1:0-2996 GCA_038896955.1 Desulfurococcaceae archaeon | reverse complement strand
TACGGGCCTCCGGCGCAAGAATCTGTCTCTACTCCTGAGCTTAAGAAAATACAGACAGCTGGAGACGTGGTAGCTAAGCTGGCCGAAGTGGCTGTCAAGATGGAAGGCTATGAGCTATACATTCAGAGGGTTTCTCAGACTATAGAGAATATGGAAGAAAACATCAAGAAAACACAGGTATTCGCCATACTGGCTTTGCTGTTCTCAGTAATATCTTTGCTTTTCGTCATTATTTTATTCTAGAGCTGCCCTCCAAACCAAGGAGCACGTAGTACCTGTCACAGCGTTCGCAACGTTTAAATTCCATGTAAATCCGGTTTCTGTCACGTCAGAGACGTAGATAGTGTCTATCCTCACTTCCGGACTGACGTTCAAAAGCGAAACCATCACCCTCGGTACTTTTCCGATTGGGTACCTAACTGGGAAGTTGACGGTTCCCGACTTGACCCCGGTTGTGCCGGTGTCTATCCCGGTTACAACCCCCTGCTGGGGCTCGAAGGTGAACGCTGTACCGGCGGTTCCGGTCATCGTTCCATCGTAGTCATGGAAGGCCGTTATTATCCAGTAGCCTCTCCGGTTCACCGTGTTTCCGAAGACTCTGTACCTGTTTCCGACGAATTTAGCCCTGCACATGTCGTAGCACTCTATGAAGTTGCCCGATATTTCATAATCGTTGGCTGCCCCCTCGATGATGAAGGGGTGAACGTAGTCAGTCCTGTTGGTGTTTAAATCCCATGTATTTATGTAGTTGTTCTTTATCGCGAAGCCCCTCGAGTCGGTAACTCGTATGCAGATCTGATTGTAAATACTGTTCCATAGGTGGTTGCCGATGACGCTTACGCTGTGGCACGGTGCTCCCTCACCCCCTATTCTGATGTACGCCATGGGGCCATAGAAGTTTCCGATGAAAGCAATGAAGGACGAGTTCTTCCAGGCGTATTCCCCGGGGAACGTGATATAAAAGTAGTTGCTGGCTATCAACACTCGAGAACTATCGAAAATGTTGATGAACCTCCCTTCGATCACGTAGTTGCCAGCGAACACAACGTCCATACAGTTGTTCTCTATCGAGCAGCACGACAACTCGTTATTCTTTATGTAGTTACCTATCACGAACAGCCCCCGGGTGTAGTTGGGGTCTATCGCGTCATCATAGTTGTCGTGGATGTAGCAGCCCTGTATGAATATATCTGTCGGTTCGAAGCCCTCTCCGACTCGGTCAATGTATATACCGTTGTGACCCCCATAGGCGATCTCGCAGTTCCTGATTATGATCCTCCTGGCGCTTCTCACCTCCACCGCAGAGTGACCTACGCTCACGCTGCCGCTACCGTAGAGGATCAAGTTCTCCAGTAGAACGTTGCTCGGCCCCCACCTGGATACGCCACCTGGGGGAGCCAGCCAGATACAGTTTCCAACCTCCCTGTTATCTATGAACAGGTTCCTAACGACTACGTTCTCTAAACCTTCATCCGTGAAGAGTAAGTTTTTCCCCTTCAACACCGTTCCCCTCCCCTCTCCTTCTAGCACAACGTTGGATTTCATGTACAACTCGGTGGTCAGCGTGTAACTTCCAGCTTTGATTAACACTTTTCCCCCTCCCTGCTCCGACACTTTGTTTATCGCATACTGTATCATTTCTGAGGCTCCAGCACCGCTTGCCTCTACTTGTCCGTTTATACCATTTCTAACGTATATAGTATCGCCTTCTTTGTATACTATATAGCTCGGCTCAATAGTGAATTTTCTTGTTTCCTTGGTTATTTCCTCAATTTTTCTATTTATTTCTTCGTACAGTTGCTTCCTAAGCTCGTTCACCATCCACGTAGATGTACCTACCGCAGCCCCAATCCCTAACAGCCCCCATAGTATATTTCTCCCTTCAGCCATCACGTAACAATATTATGAACCCTTTTTATCTTTTTCCTCCCCGTAAAGTATTTATCTTCCGCCACTAACATTACCTGCAATGAGGCTCGAGATAGAACAATCACTAGTAGTGGGTGGGGCGAATGTTGAGGCAATAGGATCGCCAACCACAACATTTAAGAGCGATGTCATATCGGAGATTACGGCCTCCACACCTACACTAGTGGTTGAGAGGTTAACGTCAATAACGTTGATGAGCGGCACGACTGAGAAGGACACAGTTACGTTTTCGTCGATATCTATATCTACTCTTAGTGAGAGTGAGAAAAAGGTAGTGATAACCGCGACAGGATCATTCACACCCGGGTCATCTTATACAGCCGATAAGGTGCGCATAAAGACAGCAACTGGTAGAGTGTACTTCGAGACATCTATAACGCCAGTCAATATAACCGCCGGAGTACCGGTTACAGTGACGTGGGAATTAACGATGACAATATCGAGGGGGACAAGAAGCGGGTGGTGCGCTCAAGCGTATGATCTGCTCTGCGTCGGAAGTGCTGACATATACAGGTTTTTACACACGTTAGCGGTCGCGCTGACAAGCGATAGATCCACGTTCCCAGTTTCGCCATCGCTGACAATAACTGATTTTGTCGCCGTGAACGTGTCGGCCGAAAGTATGCTGAGTAATGTGACATTGAACAAAACGTACAGCGGCACGACAGTATCTATTACCGCTTCTGGCATTGTAAAAACAGGTTTGACAGATTATACGCTGTACACCGCATCATTGAAGGAAGGTCGCGGTGGCAACCATTTGTTCTTATGGCAGTACGTTAATTTAAGCGTGCAACCAAACGATGTGGTACAACTTAACTTTTCAATTACACTTTAAAAGCAGTGAGACGCTATGAGTGAAGAGATAGAAAGAAAAGAAGAAGAATGGTGGATGCTAGTAGTTTTGGCCATATTTGGACTACTTCTCTTCTTTCTCTTAAAAAGGAGAGAAGAGGCGCCGAGGGGTGAAACGTACAGCGGATCAGAGTCAGTTAGAGCGATATATAGTGAAAACGTGAACATAGTATCAGGAACGCTATACGGTGGCTCTGACAATACCACAGCAG
>JAWAXJ010000215.1:0-3000 GCA_038896955.1 Desulfurococcaceae archaeon | reverse complement strand
GGGCCGCGCCAAGATGATGATTGATGATGATGAGCATTATGCCAGCGTCAAATGACAGCGTCATCGACGTGCGACAAGCGTTATGACAACGTCAAATGCCACAGTCATATACCAGCGTCAAAATGACACCGTCAAACACCAGCGTCATATGCCACTCGAATAAAAAACCGGAAAGAAAAAATGCCAAACCTCCCCGAAAGTGCCGGCGTAGATGCGACAATCTCTGATATAACGTCGTTTTTGAATGCTGCTGTCGGTGAACCTGATACATTCACACGTTTAGAATTTAATATTAGCGACTGGCCAACATCGAGCATCATATGTTCTCCTCCTCAGCTATTAAAAACAGTAGAAGCAATAGGAGCAAAGCAACTATCCACCATGGCACTTCGAAACCCTTTATCACTTCAACTTTCTCAACACTTGTGTCTAGCGTTGTGACTCCACTATCCTCTATAGTGCTCACTAGTAGCTGTTCGATGCTAGCATCTATTATAGAAACGCCGCTATCCTCAATCGTGTATACCAACAGCTGTTCAACACTTGTGTCTAGCGGTGATATCCCGGCATCCTCTATAGTGTATTGTGCTGCGTAAACCTCTGTATCTAACGCTGATACCCCAGCATCCTGGATGCTGAACGACATATGCTACACTTATTGCTGAGACACTAGGATTGGTCTTAGCCCAGCTACTATTATCCTGTATTGGCCTGGTGGCACGTTTGTGAACGTTGCGATACCGTTTGATACCTCTGCTGTTCCAACTATAGTTCCGTTAGCTTTGTTGATCAAATACACTTTGGTACCATCTGGTGCTGACGTATAAACCGTTACTGTTGTACCGCTAACCGTGACTGACAAATCATGTGGATAACCGTACAGCACTATGCCTTCCTCGTTTATGACCTCCCATCCCGGAACCTCCTCAGTAGGTAGTGAATCATAGAACTTTATTTCACCTATACCGTAGAACCAGTTGCCAGCTGGTACGGTATTACCACCATGATCTATCTGTAATGATACAGTTGTACCTTCCGCTGTGCCTATAATGCATCCACGATGCGTAGGTGACGTTGTCCCACCCACCCTTAGCCGTTTCATTATGAAGTACTTATCGCTACCGAATATAGGCCTGTAATGTTTCGTTGCACCCCTCCACGCTCTGACTCCAGTATAGTACGTCCAGCTACCTGATACCCATGAAGCGTTGTTCCACGTACTACCGTCCGTAGTATACTGAGGCGTCGGTGACGTTAACGTCCGTTCAAGCCTGAAAATGCACGTCTGATCTGTTTGGTTTGGCGATCCATATGCCACACAGTCTGTATCTGTGTATGCGTACACTAGATGCCTGAGAGTGGATAGATCGTTGCTCCACGCTATACCATGTATCAGTGTTGACCTTATATTTGGTACGCTTAAATCCATCTGTTTAATCCTGTATATCATAGCACTTTCGTTCTCGGTTTCTATGTATGATACTGCAAACGTGTAGTTGCCCCACCATGATGTACCCTGCGAAGATAAATATATGCAACCAGGTCCAGGCATAGTGTCTAAGACATCGCCGGGCATAGATGCCCTGGTAATTGGATTGTGAACCAGCATGTAATTGGATGGATAGGCTTCATCACGGTTCAAGGCCTGCGGTGTAGCCAAATCGCTGACCCAGTACATGTCTGTGCTATGTACACGCATATAGATGAATCTTGACGGTTTTGTCGTAGAGCTAATAGGTTTTGCATCTGTGAAGCCCCAGGGTGCGTTTTGATTAACTGTCGGTTTCTGCGACTTATAGAACAGCACATAATTTCCCTGCGACAATGTTACTAGTTTTTCACTATATGTGCCGTTTGTCTCGTAATATGGGTATATACTGTCCTGGTGTCGAACGGTTACACTGTTCGGTGATGGATTGTACACCAACAACGCTTGTGCATCGCGCGAGAAAACAATAACGTATATAGTATTGTAGTTGTTGGCGCAATAAGTCATTACAACATAGCTAGGGTTTAAACCAATATAGTGTACATCGTAATACGCCGTGCCTGACGTGGGTCTAGTGTATATTGGAGAATACGTCAGTGGTAACGTTAGATTCTCATCCAAGTATACATGACCATCATGAAATACTTTAAACCCAAAACCATGATACGGCTCATAGACGCCCCTAACAGCTCCATTTGCATCGGTGTATATCCTGAACTTCAGTACTCTTCTCTTACTTATTACCTGTCCCGTGACAAGATCATTGTATATGTTAATTGACACGGTATCACCACTGCGTGTTTATATAAAAATTTTACTCTCCACCACTCTATCTTAAATGAGAAAAATGTGTTATACCCTACGTTTCTCAAGCGCCTCCCTATCTTATCAAAATAGTCATCAGTATCGATATTATTGAGAACAACAGCGCCAATACGGCGAACACTTGCGTCTTTTTGATGTTTTCTTCCATGTTTTCTACTGCTTGAGAAACCCTCTGGACGTATAGCTCATAGCCTTCCATCTTGACAGCCACTTCGGCCAGCTTAGCCACCACGTCCCCAGCTGTCTGTATTTTCTTAAGCTCAGGAGTAGAGACAGATTCTTGCGCTGGGGGACCGTACACTAGTTTGAAGACTGCGTCTATCATTTTATCCAATTTGTCGCCCATCACTTACCACCCTCTTCAAGCTCCCTGTACAAGTCTCTTATTAAGTCTAAGCCTATAGCAAGCCTAGCGGTAGTCAAAGTGTCGTTGATCATTGACTGCGTAGTCCTCAGATGCTCAAGGCGCTCAACGTGACCAAGATGCATCGTTTTGATCATACTGTCGTAAAACGCTTGTGTATTCGCCGCTATTGAAGTGGCCACTTGGGTCATAACTGTGTGAGCCATATCCGCCATGTACTTCCTCGTCATGATCGACGATATAAGTTCGACTAAGGCCCAAACGGCGACGATAACCATAAAGAAGGCAAACATCATGTTGAAATCGATTGTGTACTCTACCG
>JAWAXJ010000214.1:0-3013 GCA_038896955.1 Desulfurococcaceae archaeon | reverse complement strand
TGTTGGTGGACTACTCACAATGTTCATGTTCACTGAGAGAGTAGGTATATTTCCAGTTGTATTCCAGCATCTTGGAGTTGAATCGCTCTCTAAGACATGGGTTAACTACAAGGAGATGGCCTTATTCGCTCTCATACTGGGCTCAATATGGCTCTGGATGGGTTTCGCCGTTACAGTTTTATCTGCTGGTCTCGAGATGATACCCAAGAGCCACATTGATGCTGCAAGAGTTTTTGGAGCATCGTCTTGGACGATATTTTGGCGAATAGTAGTTCCCGAGCTCAAACCCGTCATCCTAGTAGTAGTCGTCATGACAGCTCTATGGGACATGAAAATATTCGACTTCGTGTGGAGTTCAACTGCGGGAGGACCGTTGGGAGCTTCGAACGTTCTCGCCGTAATTATGTACGATTACTTCGTGAGAGACTTAGACTACTTTAAATCAGCTACGGTAGCAGTTCTTCTTACCGTTTTCACTACACCCATAATACTGGTTGCTATTAAGAGGTTCAGAGAATGAAGATGACAAAGAAGCTAGTATTGGTGTTAATAAACATAGCTGTTTGGGTTCTTGCCCTATTCTGGATTCTTCCATTCTACGGGATCTTCATGGTATCCATTCTACCCTACAGACTAGTGATTGTTGAAGGCTGGATGAGAATCCCAAGTCTAAACGAAGTAACTCTCAAAAATTACGTTGAAGTACTATTGAACCCCGAATACGATCTGGCTACAGGTTTAAGGAACTCGTTCATTATAGCTTCATTTAGTACTGTTATACCAGTTTTAACAGCAGCTCTAGCAGCATATGCGTTTACTCAGTTTGATTTTAAACTGAAAACGTTTTTGTTCACATTAATACTGTTTATAATGATGGTTCCACAGCAACTGTGCGTCATACCGCTTTTCTTTCTCTATTACAGGATCGGCTTATACAATACTCATCTCGGTTTAATACTACTTCATAGTGCATGGGGGATTGCTTGGTCAACTTTTCTTCTTAGAAACTACTTCCGTGTTTTTCCAAAAAGTTTGATCGAGGCGGCAAGAGTTTTCGGAGCAGATGATTGGACTATCTTTGCTAAGATCATACTGCCGCTTAGTAAACCAGCTCTTATAACTGCTCTTGTTATGCAGTTTGCATGGGTATGGAATGACCTGTTCTACGCGCTGGTATTCCTGATCAGCAAGGATCTGCAGGTGATAACTCAGAAAGTTACAGCTATAAAAGGGGTATATGTGGTTGACTGGGGTCTTCTCTCAGCGGGTTCGGTCATAACAATGTCTGTTCCTCTCCTAGTTTACCTTGTTTTTAACAAATACTATATAAGAGGGCTCGCTGGCTGGGGTGTTAAAGTATGACTTTTCTAGAATTGGTCAACGTATCAAAGAGGTATGGTAGAACTGTAGCAGTTGATCGAGTTAACCTAGGTGTTGAGAAAGGTGAATTTGTTGTTCTTTTAGGTCCTTCCGGTTGTGGTAAGACAACTACACTTAGAATAATAGCTGGACTCGTATACCCTGATGAGGGAAAAGTAATAATAGATGGACGAGACGTCACCTATGTTGAGCCAGGGGAAAGAGACGTCTCAATGGTGTTTCAAGACTACGCTCTTTATCCACATATGACGGTTTTCGACAACATTGCTTTCCCACTGGTTGTTAGAAGAAAGAAGTTTAGGTTGAGCAAGGAGGAGATCAGTGAGAGAGTGCATAAAGTTGCTAAAATGCTTGGTATCGATGACTTACTTGACAGAAAACCACTGCAGTTGAGCGGTGGTCAGCAGCAGCGGGTTGCACTAGCGAGAGCGCTTATTGCTGAGCCTAAACTCTGGCTTATGGATGAACCGCTATCCAATCTAGATGCATTAATACGTGTTCATCTGCGCGCTGAACTCAAGAAGCTGCAGAAAGATCTTGGTATTACAACTATTTATGTTACACACGATCAGGTTGAAGCTCTCACATTAGCTGATAGAATAGCTGTTATGAACAAGGGTAGAATTGTTCAAATAGGTACACCCAAGGAGATATACGAAAACCCCGAGCATGTTTTCGTAGCTACCTTCGTTGGCTCTCCACCTATGAACGTTGTCAAGTGCAGGATCAGCAAAAACCTTCTCGTATGCGAAGGCTTCGAGGTTGAAATACCAAGCGAGCTTGCTGAATCATTAGATGGTCGATCAGTATATCTGGGTATCAGACCAGAAAAAATAGAGCTGTACGAGAAACATGTTGAAGGCTCTATTCATGGAACAGTATACGTAACTGAAACCCTGGGTTCAGAGTTCATAGTGAACGTTAAGCTTGGAGACAGCATTCTCAAGGTAAAAACACTAAAAGAAATTAAAGCGAACTCGGGTGATCCCGTGTACCTTAAATTCGACTGGAGAGCCGTTTCCGTGTTTGATGAATCAAGTGGAAGTCTCCTCAGAGAACTCTCGAAAATTATTAGAGAACGCTACAGTTAACAAGAACTATAGCCTCACACGAGCTGAACATCGAACAGAAGTTTTCCTCGGCGAACCTAACGCTTTAAACCCGAGAAGAGTGAACGTAGTAGAGTCCTTGAGGCTTAACGATGATCGAGGATTTGCTCAGTAAGGAAAAAATGGTGTTTACGGTGGGGACGCTTGATCTGAGTTACTCCGACGTTACTAGTGTTACTGCTATTGCAACTACGAGGCTTACCGTTGGTGCTAGTAAGCTTGGTATCCACCATTCTACTATGTAGCCAGCTGTGAATAGTACCTCGAGCACTAATCTTGAGGTTGCACCTGCTATTATTGATGCCCCAGCTGCTTGCCACGTTGTCTTAGCCCAGAATAGTCCTAGTGTCAGTGGTACAAAGAGGGATGCGAAGAGAACGTCGAATGCTAGCGTTAACCAGTACAGTATCTCAGCCCTAGTTAACGCTATAGCTGTTGAGATTGCTCCTAGAACTAGTACGAGTAGCTTGCTTGCTCTCAACAGCTCTCGTTCACTCCAGTTCTTCCAGAGAATGTCCTTGAAG
>JAWAXJ010000213.1:0-3019 GCA_038896955.1 Desulfurococcaceae archaeon | reverse complement strand
ATGCTAGCTTTAAACGCCATAAAGAGGAACGAGCTTCCTCTTCTACTAGAAAAGTTCACCAAGGAAATTAAAACGCCTAATTTAAAACTAAGCGAGAAACTGAGAAGAAACTACGGGTTTTTCAAGAAACTACTGCACTTTACTGCTTCATTTGCTATGTAGAAGATGTTGACTCTTCCCTTGAACAATAAAAATGTTTCCATGTAAGTGTTATAAGCTTGACCGTCTTCTGGGAAAAGCAGGCGGGTATGCATGAAGCATGGGATTATCACAGCTCTAATAACACCTCTTACCAAAGATGGAGATTTATGCGTTGAGTGCTTGAGGCAGCTCATAGAGTTTCAAGCTGGTAGCGGTGTTCATGGACTCTACCTAGCAGGTACTTATGGAGAAGGTGTAATCCTACCGGTTCAAATAAAGCTCAAGATATTCGAGAAAGCCCTTGAGTACGCACCTAGTGGTATGTACCTACTACCACATATAGGTACAGCCGGAATTGACTCGATCATAGAGCTTGGTAAGAAGGTCAGAGACCTGGGATACAGCGAAGTGAGTATCATAGCACCTCTCTATCATAAACCCACGAGGAGAGGACTAGTGGAGTTCTACGAGTACATCTCTTCAAAGATCGATACCAAGATAGTACTATACAACAATCCTGGAAGACAAGGTTACAATGTAACTCCAGACGACTTCCAGGCAATAGTTGATAGAGTTAAAAACGTTGTTGGAGTAAAGGATACGAGCAGGGATGTTGAACAACTCCTTGAATACGCTACAAGATTCGGTGATAAGTACTTTATCGCTGGAGCCGGAGACTCGTTCCTTTACTACACGTTCGCTATCGGGGCTTCTGCACACATATGCGGAATATCAAACGTAGTACCTGAACTTGCCGTAGCTATCTACGAAAGCGTCATCAACGGGAATCACAAGAGAGCCATCGAGTTGCAGTACCTCGCTAACAAGTTAAGAAAAGCGCTGTCTAAGCTGAGTAGCGAGGGTCAAGAAGCGATTCGCGAAGTACTCAGGTACAGAGGACTAAACCCAGGTTATCCACCTGTTCAAATGGTGCACGAGTTCGACCCTAGACACGTTGAAGAAGCCAGGAACACGCTACAGAAGGTTCTTGAGGCGGTTAAGCGTTGATCAGAATCGCCGTGGTGAACTCTAAGTCTTTTGGAGTGTACACTGATGCGATTGAGAGGTTAAAGAAGCTGGGGGAAGTATCTAGAGTAGAGGTTCCCAAGGATTACAGAGGTGCAAAGCTCGCAGAAGCTCTCCAGGGTTTTCACTTTATCGTAGCGAGTGTAACCCCACTGTACGATAGGGAATTCTTCGAGAGAAACAACGATGTTGTAATGATAGTTAGACACGGTATAGGGTACGACAACATAGATGTTAAAGCAGCAGAGGAGCACGGCGTTGTTGTAGCACGTGTTCCAGGCTGGAGGGAGAGAGAAGCTGTTGCCGAGCATACCATAGCACTAATGCTCTCAGCGCTGAGGTACGTTCCACAATCATACATAGCTGTTAGAGAAGGTAAATGGCATGAGCGTGCAAAGTTCGTTGGAAGAGAACTCAGCAGTCTTGTTGTTGGTGTAGTCGGGTTTGGAAACATTGGTTCACGCGTTGCCGAAATACTAGCTAAGGGGTTTAACACCAAGATCGTCGTGTACGACCCCTACGTTCCTAGAGAAAAAGTGGAAGCACTAGGCTACGAGTACGTTAAAACTCTTGAGGAGGTTTTCTCGAAGTGTGACATAGTGACACTTCACACACCACTAACTGAGGAAACAAGAAAAATGGTGAATAAGAGAGTTCTAGAAAAAGCGAAGAAGGGTATTATCATAGTTAACACTGCAAGAGGGGAGCTCGTAGATGAAGATGCTATAGTAGAAGCCGTAGAAAAAGGGTTAGTGAGTGCTTACGCTGCGGATGTTGTTGAAGGAGAACCAATAGGTCCGGAGCACAGGTTCCTGAAGTACCAGAACATCATAATAACACCTCACACAGCAGCCTACACGTACGAAGCACTTGCAGGAATGGACTACGCTGTCGTAGAAGCTATTGAAAACTACCTACAGGGCAAACCAATAGATGGCGTAGTAGTGTACCCTGAACGTAGAAGAGAAATAAAGCCTTAAAGCTTTTTGATTTTCACAGCTCTTTCTTCCTCCACCACAACCAGACTCCATAAGGGAATACTGTGAGGTTTGCATTTACACGATCGTTCCGCGTGCTGGAACGATCGGGGACGGTTTGAGCCGGGTGTTTCAGCGGTTGTTCCGAGTTGTTCCTTATTTTTAACGATGACCGTAGCTTTTTCATGGGTGAGAAGGATGAAGTACCTGGGTTTGGTCGTTGTAGCCGTAGTAGCAATTGGATTAATGGTACCACTGGTTGTAGCCGCGGAGGAGGAGCCACCAAGGGAGCTACCAGAGCTAGTCACGGTGAGAGGTGGATGGGCTAGGTTTAAGCCAATAGTGCTGAACTACACGGTGGCTGTTGAACTAGCGTATGTTATCAGGAACTTGACCTACGACCTCTACGAGTGGGAGGTATCCTACAACGTGAAAGCCGCTGAGGTTCTCCTAGGCAAAGCCGACAACTTCCTTAGCAGAGCACTAGAGCTCGGTGAAACAGCTCCGCGGAGAGCCGCTGTGTTCGCCTTCCTAGCCGCTGTACACTACAGTCACGCGCCAGCCCTGGCGAACCCTGTTCTCGGAAGGGTGATCGACGAGAACCTGGGTGAGAACTACACGGTGACAGAGCAAACGGTTGAAGCCGTTGTCAAGGTGTCGGGTGAGCTCAGAGAAATACTCGTGAACGCCATTGAGAAGGCAGAGGAGTACGGTGTAAACACCACGCTTGCTGAGAAGCTACTCGCACTCGGAGACGCCAGGATCGAGAACGCAACACGGTTGCTCACGGAGGGCGACGTGGAGCTGGCCTTCAGGTACGCTGTCTCCGGGTACAGAGCGTACGTTAGAGCTTACCACGTGCTCGTGAGAACAGT
>JAWAXJ010000212.1:0-3047 GCA_038896955.1 Desulfurococcaceae archaeon | reverse complement strand
CAATAGGTGGCTTAATTGTTTAGCTTACTCGAGATCCCTAGGAACCTAGTTAAGGCAGCTTTAGGGGAGCTTAAGGCTTCACTAATCATATCTAACGTTAACGTACTATGTACGACTACTGGAGAAGTAGTTGAGGGATGCAGCATTATTGTATACGATGAATACATAGTTAGAGTTGACAGAGTGAGGGACCTGGATAGATATGTTGGAGCCAACACAGTGGTTGTTGACGGCGGGAATAGATATGCATTGCCTGGCTTCATAGATGCCCACGTCCACGTTGAATCAAGCATGCTTAACTTAAGGGAGTTTGGAAGGCTTGCGGCAATGCATGGAGTTACATCCATAGTCGCTGACCCCCATGAAGTTGGAAACGTCCTCGGTATAGAGGGGGCTGTTTTCTTCTTGATGTTTTTAGGAAATGTTTATAAGCGTTGTTTCTATTCATGTTTATTGGAGTTAATTCATGTCTGAAAAGTTGCTGAGGCCTAGAGAGGCTTGCGAGAGACTTGGCATTAGCTACTCTACTCTCCGTAGGTGGATTGAAGCAGGCTACGTAAAGGCTATCAGGACTGTTGGTGGTAAGTACATGGTTCCTGAGAGCGAGGTCAGGAGGATTCTCGAATCACGCGCTAAGGAGATCAGAGCAGTTGTGTACGCCAGAGTATCCTCGCACGACCAGAGAGAAGACCTCGAGAGGCAGGTCAGATACCTACTAGAGTACTGCGCATCTAAAGGATACAGAGTAGTGGAGACGATAACCGACGTAGGTTCTGGGCTGAAGACATATAGGAGAGGATTGAAAAAGCTATTCGACCTAGTTGTATCTAAACAAGTTGAAGTTGTTGTCATGACCTACAGGGATAGGTTAACCAGGTTTGGCTTCGAGTACCTGGATTACTTCTTCAACCAGCACGGTGCAAGGATAGAGGGTTGTCTTCGGCGAGGAGCCCAGGGATGCTCGCCAAGAGCTGGTGGAGGACTTGATAGAGATCATCACCTCTTTTGCCGGTAAGCTGTACGGTATGAGGAGTCGTAGAGAGAAGAAGCTCGTAGAAGAGTTCAAAAAGCTCATAGAGGAGATGGAGAAGAGTGTGGAAAACAACAGCGACTAGAACTGTCATGGTTGAATCCGGGAAGCTACCTCGAAAAGCATTCAGAACGCTAGTAGAGCTCGAAGGAATGTACAGAAACTTGGTAGAACAAGTAACATTATATGCTGTCAGGAACTATATCAAGTCCTTCATCAAACTCAAGGCAATGAAGTATAGGGAGCTGAGGAGCATCTATCCACACCTACCATCACACTACGCGTACACAGCATGCCAGGACGCATCCACGAGGGCAAAGGGCTTCCTAAAGCTGAGAAAGAGGGGCTTAACAAATATAGAGTACCCGGAGGTTAGAAGCGTATCCATCTGGCTTGATGACCACTTATGGAAACTCGATGGCTTAACCAGGGTTGGAATAGCTACTCATAGGGGCTGGATACATGTGGACATCAACCCGCATAAGCAGTTCTGGAGATATATCAACAGTGAGTGGAGGCTGAGGTCCGAATGCAGAGTTAAGCTGACCAAGAGAGGGAGGAAGCTCATCTTCTACTTCGTCTTCGAGGAGGAGGTGGATCTCTACCAGCCGAAAGGATACATTACTATCGATGTGAATGAGAATAGTGTTGCGGTTCTAGTTGATGGCAGGGTCTATCTCTTCGAAACTAATATGGAGAAGATTGTTCTCGGATACTATTATAGGAGGAGGCGCGTTCAGGAGAAGTACGACAAGCTCTACGGAACTAGATGTAGGATTAAGAAGAGGATTCTGAGAAAGCTTAACGAGAGGGATAAGAAGAACGATGCTAAGTGGAAGATCGCGAACATAGTTGTCAGAGAAGCTGTTAAGCGCGGATACGCTATTGCCATGGAGAAGCTTAGAAAGAAGCCTGCTGAAAACATGATAAAGAAGGTTAAGGATAAGCAACTCAGGCACAGGATCCACCAGGCGTCTTTCAGAGGAGTTCAGAGAGCTGTAGAAGAGAAGGCGAAGGAGCACGGTGTTCCAGTAGTGTACGTGAACCCGAGGAACACCTCTAGGCTATGTCCAGCACACGGAGCCTTGATCAGCTACAGTAACAGCCCGAGGATAGGAACATGCAGTACTGGTGGTGAGAAATGGCATAGGGATGCTGCTGCGTGCTTCAACCTCTTCCTCAAAGCCCTGGGCAGTAATGGGGGCAATGCCCTAAGCTGCCCAGGGTTTAAGCTAGATGGGAGCCACGTGCCGTTTGGCTCGACTGCCACCCATGAACCCACGCGGATACCCGGATCCGCGTGGACGAGATGGAAGTCCCTAGATATGAAAGAACACGAACAAACAAGAATGAATATCTAGGGACAAACAGGAGGCATAGCTTTTGTAGTTAATGGAGAAGTAGAGGCATTAGTAGAACTGCCTCTAGCTGGATTAATGAGCGTTAAGAGAGCTGAAGCAGTCTATGGAGAGCTGAAGCTTTTAGAGAGAGCTCTCTCCAGCCGTGGAGCTTTGTTCAGCCATATCTACATGACTTTAAGCCTGCTGAGCTTACCAGTAATACCTGAGCTAAGGCTTACTGATAAAGGCTACATAGATGTAGTCAGTGGAAGAGTAGTTGAACCAATAGTGGAGTTAGAGGAATAAGTATTTCAGTAACTATCCATTAATCTATAGCGGTGGAACTTTTGAGAGTTGTTGTTAAGGAAGCCCTCCTATACGTTGATGGAGAGTTAGTTGAAGGAGGCATTGTTGCTAGCGATGGAGTTATAGAGGCTGTAGTTAAGGATCCATCTAAGTACATTCAAGTAGCTGATGTAGTGATCAATGCTTCTAGGAGGCTCACTATACCTGGTGGAATAGATCTACATGCACACATATACGATCCGGAGTATCTTCATCACGAAGACTGGAGGAGCGGCAGTATTGCAGCAGCATTTGGTGGAGTAACCACAGTCTTTGACATGCCGTTGAGGCTGTTCGTAGATAGCGTTGAGAAGCTAAAGATCAATGTTGAA
>JAWAXJ010000211.1:0-3050 GCA_038896955.1 Desulfurococcaceae archaeon | reverse complement strand
CTCCTCGTCCAGCTCGTATACGATGAACAACGCCAACGATAAGGCCGGCAGGACGGGGTGGACTAGGACGGCTAGGGTGCTTATGAAGCCGAAGAGCGCATGTCCAATCTTGGTTAGCCATTCTGGAATCAAGCTCGTCTAACCTCGGCTGAACGCGAGCCGTAGAAGTATCCTACAATTGCAGATATTGTGCCCGCCAGCATTGTTAGGACGCTTCTGGCTAGTTCGGTGTCGCGTGTCAAGATGAATATGACTGTGAAGGATGCTAGGAAGCCGAGTATCAGAATCAGCGCTATTACGAACCTTTGGGTTTCCCTTGGAACCTCAACGCTCACGGCGAAACCTCAAATCGAACAGCCTATATTGCAACCCCTTCTCTTCTCCATTTGTCAAAGTACATCTTATAGCCGGTGAGGTCTTCAAATTCTGCGCTGGTTAAATCCCGCAGCCGCCTGCCCTTATGCTTGCCAAAATCGATAGTTATGTCTGGTCTCAGAGAAGGATCATCACGCATGTTCAATATATTGACTAAATTCTCAAGAGTCACCGTAATGTAACCTTTAACCTTGCCGTCCTCCTCATGAACCTCCAAAAGCACTTCACCGTTTAAACCGTCAGGAATCTCCCTTTTCACCCCATCCCAGCAGAGGCGCTTAACCCTCCACTCGGGCTTAGACTTGTCAACGATGTACTTTGCAAGTTTAGCCTTAACTTCATCTACCGTAACCATATCAGTAACCCATCCTCATCAAAACCAATCGACCTGCGTTTGCAGTAGTGTTAAGAAACCTTAGATTCGCCCCATCACCAATCACCATCCCAGCACCCATATATGAAGCTAGACTGTGATACGATCTCGACTTTAACCACACAGCCCCTCCAGCACTGTATATTTCAGCATCAATCGGCCAGTATTGATCAGAAGCGATGGTGTAGTTTGGGAGAAACAGCCCTTTGACAGCTGGCGTATAGGAAGCACTTGCAGCAATCGCCACATCAGCATACCTCTCAAAAGTTAAAGGCGCAGGCGGAGCTGCGCCTACTGTTGAGAATCCACCCACCGGCTACACCTCCACATAGAGAATTCTGGCTTGGTATGCTACTCCAGTGGAGCCCGCATTCACGTTTGTTATTGTTATCGATGTTCCTGCATCCGCTGGCAAGCCCTCGTTGAGAGGTGTGAAGTCAATGTATTGGAGCGAGCCCTTCCCTGGGAAGACTATCCTCAAGCTATATGCTGCTCCACCGCTAGTCCAGTTTATCTTGAAGTCGTTAGCTTCACCGGCTGAAATGAAGAAGCCGTAAATGTAGCCAACTTTTCCTGTGCTAACAGTTTTGGAGACTAAAGCTGTATTAGCTGCAGGGGCAGTTACCTCAGCTCCGTGAACCCAAAATGGGCTAACGTTTCTGCCCCACCTCAGCAGCTTCCACAGGTGCGATAAAGCCACATCGAGATTAGCCATGTTCGCCAAGTCAGAGGACTTAGCAAACCCTACACCGTCCTCCAGTATTGCTACCTTGAAGTTACCTGATGTTGTGAGAGAGATTGGTAGCCTGTCTCTAACCGCTACAAGAGTTGACTCCGAAGCTCTCGTTGAAAGTGCTACGTCAAGGTTGGGCGGGTTCGGTATCGCCGATAGCCAGTCTCCCTTGGTAACTGGTAACGATGCGACTCCCACCTGTAGCCTGCCGTCCGAGTCCGTCCTAAGCATTCTGATGTAACTCCCGTCGAATCCTCCTACAGCTACTATGCTCGGCGGCGGACTCTCACCCGGCTGAGCTGTTGTTGCTCCGAGCTGTGCTAGGCTTAGGCTCGTCCACGTCATGTGCCTCAGTATCTCGACTAGGCTTATCGATGTGTCCTGAGCGTCTCTTATTCTAACGTAGCCGTCGTCAATATAGCCTACCCTCGTTATGAGCCTCGACGTGTCATCGAATATGATGAAAGAAGATAGATAACGCATGCTAGATAAATATAGAGCCGTTTGCTCAATCAACGACCTCGCGAATTCAGGGTCCAAGACTTCTATAACGGACATTTCCACCACCTACCAGAACATCGGTATCCTCCAGACGGCGTATGGAGCACCCTCGTATCCTCTGAAGACGTACAGGAACTTCCTGCCATTAACCCTCACTATCTCAAGCCTCCTAGCCTCCCTATAATATGGAAGCGGTAGCCTAGCGTAAGCCTCCATTTTATTCGTGCTCAGGTCGAGGTAGTATATGTATCTGTATCCTTCGCTCAGGCACATGTATATCCTGTTCGTGTCCGGGTCGTACACCGCGTGCGTGCCAGTTGAGAAGCTGAAGGCCGCTGGAGTGTACGTGAGGGTTGTCCACGAGTTGCCGCTTATGCTATATACGTATATTGTTGTTGTTCCCCCTCCCCTTATAACGTATATCTTGTCCGGGTTGTAGTTGTAGACCCAAACGCCTATGCTTCCGTTGCTTAGCGCCGCCGGAGCCGACGCCAGCGATGTGAACGAGTTCCCAGATATCGAGTACCTGTAGAAAGATGTTGAACCGTTAGCCGGCGCGTAGTATACGTAGTCGTCGTTAGCCCCCGATTTAAGAGTTGAACACGTGTGGCATATCCAGCTACCGTAGTTAGCCGCTACTGGTAGCGCCGCGAGGGACGTCCAGCCTCCGTTAGCTGGATTATAATATGCGAACCCTGTTCCAGCGTTCCCCTGTATGGCGAAGAAGTATCCTCGCGACGGGTCGTATATGAGGTGTGCTCCCTGATACGCCGACCAAGGAGCGCTGGATAGGTACTGATGCGTATCCCCCCTTACGCGGTACCTTCTAAACAAGTTTGAGTTGTTGCCTCGTAGCCAGTAAATATAATCTCCCATGTCCCACGCTATCGCCGCGCCGTGGTGTTGGCTATCAGGGGTTGGCTCGCACCATTGAACGATCGGTATGTCTATGCCTGGCCTCAGAGCCATACCTCGACCACCTCGCCGCACCTAGGGCAAACAGCCGCTATCTTCCTAGGAGACGTTGTTGGCGGCTCGTATACTTTCGAGATGCAGTTATAGCAGATG
>JAWAXJ010000210.1:0-3053 GCA_038896955.1 Desulfurococcaceae archaeon | reverse complement strand
ACCTAGATGTGAGCTCTGTGCCGTTGGGCTCGAAGGGTGCTCATGACCCCTGCGTGGAGTGGTCAGTGACCACGATGAACCGCAGGGCAAAGGCACAACCCGCCCCCGGAAAACCCACAAAAACCTAAAACGGGAAACGGTTGTTTCAGTATGAAGCTTAGACTCTGCTACGAGGGAGAACTGAAGAACCCGGGTCTAAGCTTGAAGTTGATAGCTACTGTTTACAACCTGTGCTACTGGATCAGCAGGGACTACTCGTACGTGTTCCTACCTACAGAGCAGCTAGCTGTTGCAAAGATTTACTACAATGGAAAATACAGCCTTTACTCAGTAGACTGCGTTGACGTAGACGACTTGGTTAAAACGCTGAGGTTTTCGATCGGAGTTGAAGAAAACCTGTCGGAGTTCTTTGAGATCGCATCCAGAGATCCTCTCCTCGGCTTGTTCGCGGATGAGTACAGGGGCTTCAGAATCAGATCCACGAGTCTGTGGATGGGTTTACTAACGGGAATATGTCAGCAGAACGCCAGTTTTCTGCAAGGATGGAGAATGCTCCACGAAATAGTTAGTGTTTATGAAAGAGTAGTGAGTCTTGAGAATGAAGAAACTATTCCGAGGCCTCCGACACCACGAGAAGTACTAGGTGATGTTGACAGACTGGTGGCTACTGGTGTCGGGTACAGAGCTAAGACAATTGTGAACGTAGCAAGAGCTCTCGAGAACAAAGAAATACCAGGAGATCTGCTGAGGCTTTCTCCTGATGAAATGGAGTACGTGTTAACCAGTATAAAGGGTATAGGCCCTTACACTGCTAGGCTGGCAATCGCAATTACAGCTAGAAGATACGAGCTTCCACCCATTGACAGGTGGCTTAGAAAAATCGCAAGCCTTGTGTATGCTGTTGATGAGAACTACGTAGAGAAGTACTGGCTTGAGAAGTGGGGGAAATGGGCTGCTCTCGCATCAATAGCTACAACCATAGCTCTCGATGCCGAGCCTCTTCAGAAAGCCATTGAAAGAGTTAGAAAAAGAGAGCTGTTACCAAAGCTCAACAAATCACCAACACCCGTGAACATGATTGGATTCTGCAGGTGAACACGTGTACTTACGAGGAGGAGATTAAATTCACCTGGTTGCACTCCTAAGCTCAACCAAGTGTTCTGGGATGAGCTACGCTTCGTACAGCACTATGCCTTTCCCCGGGACAATGTCCAGTTTGAAAGCTGTTCTCCTGTGGTTCGTCATTCTCATCTTCTTGATGATCATGTACCTCTCAACCTGCCTTGTCTTCTCGACATCCTCCATCCACAAGTGCAGAACTCCGTCAGCTATGTGCTCAAGCCCGAAGCCAAAGGTTGATCTCGTCGTCATAGCGTACTGGGATACTAGATAAGCTGTAACGTTCTCTCTGTGCGTAGCGATCTTCAGGTCGTAGCTGTACTTCCTAGCCATTGCCGGCTTATCAGCCCAGAACGCGCTCATAGAGTCTATTATCAGCCTCACATGCTTGTAGGGTGCTCTGGTTTTCTCGTCTCTTAGAACCCCGAGGATCCTGTAGGCTTCGTGTATTGCTGCTACGAGTGTTTGAATATCCAGTGCAGCGTATCTTCTCTTCTTGGTGGTTTCAATCTGCTCTTGTGCCAGTTGCTCACTCATCTGCCTGGCTATCTTGAGTAGCCCGAATATGTCCACTACCACGATCTCCGGTGTTTCAGCAGGTTCCTGCCTACTGGAAATATCGTGAATTCTGTGCGATTCAAAGTCCATGTTGAACATTCTTGCTTGCCTAACAACATCTCTGAACTCAGCTTCCGTAGTAACGTAAACAACAGGATCTCCAGCCTTCAACCCAGCCCATGCAAAGTGCATGCAGAGTATCGATTTACCCGTCCCAGGTTCACCGGTAACAGCAACCCAACTACCCTTCGGTATACCCCCTTCTAGTGCAGCATCCAACTCGGGTATACCCGTTGATACCCTGAACACGTCTCTGTAGCTCAAGTGCAAAACACCATGCTAGGTACTAGGATGTAGTGTATTAAATAGCCACTACAGTACTCATGTACGACTAAGATCGTGCGCCGCAAGGGTTGCATTATAGGTGTTTTCAGTATAATATGGATCATTACGGGGAGTGCAGTGAAAAACGAAGCCTCAAGATGGTTTAGTGAAGCACTCTGGGATCTTGAAACAGCTGAGATCCTGCATAGAGAGAAAAGGTACAATGCTTCAGCATTTTACTCTCACCAGGCTGCTGAGAAAGCGTGCAAAGCACTACTCTACAACGTTAACGAGGTACCATTTGGGCACAGTGTTCGAGAGCTTCTTACAAGGTACTTCAGGAGGATCGGCGAAACTCCACCTGAAGACCTGTTGGTCTACGCGAGAGAACTCGATAGACACTACATACCATCTCGTTACCCCAACGCAATACCATCTGGTACGCCTCACGAAGCATACGACGAAGAAACCTCGAGAAGAGCTCTTAACGCAGCGA
Organism: Desulfurococcaceae archaeon; assembly: GCA_038896955.1. Classification (GTDB taxonomy): domain Archaea; phylum Thermoproteota; class Thermoprotei_A; order Sulfolobales; family Desulfurococcaceae; genus UBA285. The sequence goes on along the minus strand of JAWAXJ010000210.1, from coordinate 556 downwards.
GGCGGATCATAGAGTATGTTGGAAGAATCCTTGGATTACAGTAAGCTCAGAGAAGCTGTAAGGAGGATCACGAGCAGGTATCGTGTGGAAGCCATAGTACTGTTCGGTTCTAGAGCAAGAGGAAACCATAGACCCTGGAGCGACTACGATCTTCTAGTGGTAGCAGACTTCGAGGAGAAGTACCTGGACAGGTTCCTCAGGATATACGAGTTAACCGATGACCTAGGCTTGAACATCGAACCCCATCCCTATACGATGAACGAAGCCCTCGAAATGCTCAGGAAGGGGAATCCCACTATAGTTGATGCTCTATCAGAGGGTGTAGTGCTCTATGCTGGTGATAGGTTTGAGGAACTTCTGAGATTATACCGTGAACTAGTGGAAAAAGGCCTAAGGAGAACAGAGACCTCGATAATACTACCCAGCTAAGCACCCGTACGAAAGTTGCGTGCGTACTCCTCTTAACCTAGTAGGTTACTGTGCGGAGACGTGTTTTACTCCACCTCGTGCAGTAAACGCTTCGCTGCTGAGAACGGATCATCCGCATTTACGTTCT
>JAWAXJ010000209.1:0-3055 GCA_038896955.1 Desulfurococcaceae archaeon | reverse complement strand
GTGAGGTTCGAGCTTTTAGGGGTTTACAGGGAAGGAGAGGTTCTCGGTCATTTTACGGAGATGGTTCCGGGGATGAAGTATGAAGTCGAGGTCGTTTACAGGGGTAAGGCAGAAGCAGAGAGGATTAGGAGGGTTGTCAGGGAAGCGGTTGAGGAGAGGTTTCCTGTTGAAGTTGAGGAGGTAAAGGTTAAGGATGGAGTTATAAGGATGTTTATTGTGCCGAAAGCTAATGTGGTGTGGGCGGAGTTCCTACCTTTTCTGCCGACTGTACTTGGACTGCTTGGACTGACGATGGTTCTGGCGGTTGTGCTTTATGCTGTTTCAGTTATACCGTCTTGGGGATGGGTTCTGCTTTTCCTTGGACTGATACTGCTTCTGTTTGGAGGGAAAATAGGTGAGAGAGTTACTGCCACTGCTTGATGGGTGGGAGTGGGATATACTCTTCGTCGATACGCCGATAATGGTTACCAAGGGAGAAAGGAAGGAACTGTACAGGAAGACCGTGAGGGGATGGGTCTACGGCGCGATAATAGTATGCGACAGCAGTGAACTGGTCGGGAGGATAACGGTGGATAAGGTGAGGGCTTTCGAGGACAGCGCAAAGCTGTTAGACGTGGCAGGGCTTACTTACGGTGGAGTTTGCCAGTTCTTTCAACTGACCAGGTACAGTCCGGCTGATAAGGTCTATACCGTCATGTATTCACCTCCGGAGCCTTTCCCGTGCAAGGGTGAACTGCTTTTTGAGGTCAGTTTACCTGCGGGTGCTACAGTTAATTATTCCGTTATAGCGGCTCATGGAGCTGTGATAGCTTCTGTAACAGATTATAACGCATTTGTTGACTCCTTGAGGAGGGTTCTCGGTACTGCGAGGTACGGTGTGCTATGAGCGAGGTAAAGGGTAGTTTAGACTACGGGCTTTTTAAGAAGGCGTTAAGGGAAGAGCTTACGTCAACACTTGAGAGGTTTCTAGACTACTTAGCGCAACCGATTGTTCCAGTATTCCGTGAGGCGTCAATCGCAGGTGGTACGTGGATGGATCCCTTCATCGAGGTCGATTGCCACGCTTTCTGGGGCTACTTCGTGACGGGTGATTCAACGTGTTTTACGAGGGTAGACATAGACGGCGTGACGAAAATAGGGAAGAGGTTTAAAACGACAGACGCACCGGAAGTACCCGTCTTCCTTCCAAGAAAGATAATCTGCTCAAAGGTTAGGCTGTCAATCCTGAACGAGGGAACAACGGGATGGTTCAGAGGCATGCTGTATATAGAGCCTAAGAGGGGATAAACTTGCTGGTAGGCGCAGCGGTCTACTGCTGGCCTTACGTTGCCGGCACCCCCTACCTGAAGACTTACAGGGGGGTGCTGCCCAGGTTCGGCAACTACAACCTAGACCCTCCGGTGGAGACGAGGGAGAAGGCCATATACAGGAAGCACTTCGAGATGTTCAGTAAGGCGAAGCTTGACTTCGTTTTCTTGAGCTGGTGGGGGAGGATCCACTACACGAACACGACCGCGAAGTGGTACTTTGAGGTGGCGAGGGAAGTTGGGTGGACGGGGAAGATAGCCGTCTTCCTCGAAGCAAGGGATAACGGGGCTGCAATAGCTTCCGACGCCGACGTGGATTACGAGGCGGACTACATACATAGTAACTTCGTAACCGTTTACCCGGAGCTTTACATGAACTACAAAGGCCTCCCCCTTTTACCGATATGGCCCCCTTACAGGGGCACGGATCCGCGCTTCACGAGGAGGAGCTTCGGCCTCAGGGACTTTTGCCCTTGGATGAGGTACGAGCAGCTCGTCACGGCCGAAAACAAAGAGCTGATGAGCGTTATGCCCGGGTGCAGCGACGTAAAGCTGTGGGAACTGGGTGAACGTACGAGCTACATGCATATTCCGAGGAGCCTTGAACACTACCGCCTCCAGTGGAGGAGGGTTAAAGAGGTGAACCCAGACCTCGTCCTCGTCTACTCCTTCAACGAGTGGATGGAGTCCTCCGCCATAGAGCCGTGCATGCCCCTAGGCATACCCGGCGAGTGGGGTGAGGAGTATTTAGAGGTGACGGCGAACAGGGGTGAATGAAAACGGTTGACTTCAAAAGGTTCTCCATTTACGTCGTTAACGCGAAGGTTAGGAAGGGTTGGGACTACGTAGTCTTACCCGACGGTAGGAGGCTTCCCGTTAAGCCCGGGAAGTACTTAAAGCTCCTCAGCGAGAAGCCTTTAAGGCTCGGCTTCGAAGACCTGACGGAGGAAATCGGTGAAAAACCCGACTGGGACTTCGACGAGCCTACGTGTGAAGTAGTAGAGGAGAAAGGAGTCGTTAGGAAGACGGTGAAGCTGAAGTGCTTTTACGGGGCCGGATACACGAACCGGCTTTACTTCGACGACGTCCTCCTCCACGAGTTTAAGCCGGGAAGCTACGGTGTAGAAATCGTCCTTACCTACACGGACTGGAGACCAGTTATTATCGGTGGCATTATACTAACTGCAGCAGTAATCTTAGGAGCAGCACGCAGGAAGGGTTGAAGCATGCAGAAGAGGGACATCTGGGTTAAGTGCACAAACGTAAGCCACAGCGTTTACAGCTTCATCTGCACCTTTTTAACCTTCAACGGTAACCCCGTCGGTCTCCTCGGTTTTCTTGCATACTTCGTATATCAACTGCTTGACTTCGCCTCTTCAAAGGACTACTCTGAAGTAGTCGGAGACTTCAAGGAGTTTGTAGCCGGTGCTGGCCTCTTCGTGGTTTATTATGCCGTAAAAATGCTCGGGGTGCAGTTACCATGAGAAAGAAAAGCTTTAAGGAAGACCCTGACGGCTACATGATTGACCTTTACAGCAGGGTAAGCAGACTGGAGGTTTACCAGTACGTTACCTGGCTCTGGCTTGTGGGCATAACCTACTTACTGCTTAAACTGGCAGGTGTACTGTGATGGCGGAGTGTGATTTCTGTGGAAAGAAGATGGAGGAGTCAAAAGCTACCGCAAAGGTTAGCTACTCCGCCAGCGAAACTAGCTTCGCCGGTGCATACTACTTTTACTTCTGCAGTTC
>JAWAXJ010000208.1:0-3057 GCA_038896955.1 Desulfurococcaceae archaeon | reverse complement strand
TTTTTTGAGGCTTCAGTAATACTCTGAGTCATCATTTGTATTACCAAAGGGCTGCCAAAGGCAGGGATAAACATAAGTGCTGCTGGATGACGACATTTTATCAAAGTATTAGTAGGGCCTTGGCCGACGCATATACCCGCAGGCCAATGTGTACAATTGTGGGCCGCCACATATAGTTGTGGGCCGATGAATATAGTTGTGGGCCGTCGCATACAACTGCGGGCCGACGCATATAGTTGTGGGCCTTTGTATATAATTGTGTACAATTGTGTATAGTTGTGTATATTTTTGGGCAATTGTGGATAAGCATATATAACTATATTATACTTGACTAACGCAGCGTCGCCGAGTACAAAGTACAGAGTCAGAGTCGCAGAGCACAAAGTACAGAGTCGTCAGCATGGCCAAACTAAATTTAGCCTTATAAGCTTTTCGAAACGCTTATATTGGTCCTTTTGCTACTTTAAGAAAAATTATAAATATTGGCTTAACTATGTTTTATACGCCATGAGTAGTATAGAAAGTAAGGGTATTGGTTGTGGGACTGGCCCGATAGGGTCGGGGCCAGTAAATGACACCAGACAGACCCGTATAATTAAGGTACCGATTAACCTTATTTATTTGGGACATTATCTACCTGATGAAGTAGAAAAATTTTTAAAGTATGATAGCGAGGAGGAAGCATTTGGTAAACTGTATGGTGTTATACACTATATGATGGGTATTAATGACGAAATTGATGTAGTAATAATAAAGGGCAAAAATGATAAGGGGGAAAAGTACATAGTTACCATAGAATTTTCAGACGAGGAAGAAAAAATATGAGTGAGCAGTACGTAACATTACTTGCGAAAGACTTTAGTCATGCAGGCATATTTTTGGTGAAGACTAGGGGGCGGAAATATATTTATGGCCGCTTTGAGGGGACAACGTTTGACACTAAAATAAACATAAGTCAGTATTATATTTTTTTAGGCCGTCGCCCTGACATTGAGGAGGCCCAACGGCGTTATAATATTAGTATGCTAGAGCATAGTAAGAGGCGGGCTGAGGCCCAGAGAAAGGTCATTAACACAGCTAATAGAGTGTATTATACCATTATTGAGAAGCTGATGGAGCGGTGGGATAAGCAAAATCCAAGGCCAGATCCGAAAGATATTTTTTCTACTGTTATTGATTTTGTCTAAAGGTGTTTATATTTGTTTAAGTATTATGTTTGGCAGCTAGAGGCATTTGAGGCGTGGCGTCAAAGGCGGTATGGCGTTATAGTTGCTCCTACTGGGAGCGGTAAGACTGCAGTGGCGCTGCTGGCCCTGCAGAGTAGCGAGTATAGGCCCTGCTTGGTCGTGGCCCCGACGAATGCACTGATTGAACAGCACGCTAAGACTTTTATGAATGCTGGCCTGCAGGTGGGGGTTTGGAATTGTCAATCTAAGTCATTGGGGCACGACGTTACTATTACAACGTATAATAGTGCTTATAACTGTGCAGATACACTGTTGTCATATGCTCACCTAGTTGTTTTTGATGAGGCTCATCATCTTTGGGCCGACAAGTGGAGCGTTATTCTTGTTATGCTTAGGGTTCCATGGATGGGGCTTACGGCCACGCCTGAGGGGATAGATGAGGAGTATATAGTTTATAGGTATGATATGCGTAGGGCGGTTGAGGAGGGCGTAATATCAGGGGTAGAGGTGCATCATGTACTAGTCGACGTACCAATGGGTGTAAAATTGGTTATTCGGGATATTGAGGAGAGGATACAGTCCCTAAGGAAGTTGTTGGCAACTACTGAGGATGAGGCCGAGAGAGACGCCATTTTATCAAAGATTGCAGTATTGTATAATAGGATTAGAATGCTGCTCGACTCGCTGGCCTCGAAGTATGAGGCGGTGGCTAGCATTATTCAGGGTCATAGTATTAGTAGGGCCTTGGTGTTTGTTGAGGGTATTGAGATGTGTAATGCATTGGTTAAGTATCTCCGCGGGATTGGGATTAATGCTATGCCTTATCATTCTAAGCTGCCTAGCCATGTTAGGAGGGAGGTTATGCATGTTTTTAGGTCCGCTGGGGCCGTGCTGGTGGCCGTGCGGGCCCTCGATGAGGGGATAGATGTTCCGAGCGTGAAGCATATATTTATTCTGAGCGTGCCTAAGAGGCTGAGGCGGGCCGTACAGAGGATTGGTCGGGGCCTGAGGGCGGGCGAGAAGCTTCAGCTTTATGTAGTGGAGAGTAGTTTTGGAGAGGCGAGTAGTGCATGGCGGGCCGCAGAGTTAAGGTAACTGTTAATTTGCCCGTGAGTATTGCTAAGTATAGTGGGGTGATAGGTTGGAGAGAGAGTTAGTAAGGCAGATTGTTACTTGCCCAAAATGTGGCAAAATACTATATTTTGACATATCATACAACTATCACTTAATAAGCTGCAAAAACAAAAAGTGAAAGCTATATGAAAAACATGTATGAAAGAGGATTTAAGTATTGTTCAGTTTGTCAAGAATTCATCAATGGTGATATTATACGTTGCCCTAAATGTGGCATGCTGCTTAGGACTCGTCCTAGACATAAAAAAGCTAACCAGTTTGCTTATTATATTGACCCAGAAAAATACGTGTAGTTACAGTAGTTTAAGCCATTCTTCTTCCTCTATGACATGATTCTCTATTTCATATATGAAGTCAAGTAGGCTCATGCCCCACCACCAGTTATATGGTAATCCATGATACCACTTGAGTCCTTGCGATAGGTTTTTGAAACACTTATTGATTATGTGATGTGCTAGTAGTGGCCTCAGCATTTCCTTAGGCCTCGATGGATGATAGTAACCTCTATGACACTCATTGATCGTTAGAGTGATATAGCCATATGATTCTAGAAAATTCTTTATTGGCTCAACAGTATATATATTAGCACCTCTATATTCATGATGTTCTATTATAAGTATTGGATAACATTTCTGTATAATGCCTTCCATACCTCTAACAACTTTAATCTCTCCTCCTTCGCAATCTATTTTTACTACGTCTGCTCTATCTATCATCTTATCCATTCTGTTTACCT
>JAWAXJ010000207.1:0-3062 GCA_038896955.1 Desulfurococcaceae archaeon | reverse complement strand
CGTACCCCAAGTAATCGTGTCGATGCTAGAAGCAAGATACGGATACTAAGCACGGTTCACAGAACCATAATATAAAAACTACATGTTCTAGTTCTTCTTTCGGGATGAGCTACTCATGGAAGAACACGAACCTACTCACTCAGGAAGACCTACACGCAAGCTAGTTGACGAATGGCACGAAGCGTGGTTAGTAGCTAAAAAGATCGTCAAGGGAGAGGAACTTAGTGAACAGGATGAGGGTTTGCAACTGTTTTGATGCGTTAGGTTTATAAAGGTTTTTGTAGGATTTCTTCGTGATGATGAGAGGTGCTTCGAGACACCTAGATGTGAGCCCCGTGCCGTTGGGCTCGAAGGGTGCCCATGACCCCTGCGTGGAGTGGTCGGTGACCACGGTGAACCGCAGGGCTGAGGCACAACCCGCCCTAGGAAAACCTACAGAAACCTAGAGCGGGAAACGGAGATCTCGGAGGCGACAGGCTGGAGGTTGAGCGACGTGCTCGACGAACTGAGGAGCGTGGGTAAGGACCCAGCTGAGAGAGCTGAGAGATACTACAGCCTCTATATAGAGTACTTGAAAGAAGCGGAGAAATGCTATGAACTCGGCGACTACAGGCAGGCAGGTGAGAAGCTCTACGGCGCTGTGCTAGCTCTCATCAAGTACTTCGCGGCGGTCAAAGGCTTACCGCTCGTCCACTGGAGTCGAGGTAAGATAGAGAAGTTCATAACGAGCAACGTAGAACACGAGCTTAGAAAGCTATTCAGAGACCTACTAGACAAAACGCAACCACTCCACGAGCACTTCTACGAGGCACACCTAGACGAACAAACATTCAAAGAGAGGTGGGGCGAAGCTCTGGAACTACTGGAGAGAGCTCACGACTATATTCTCCACTTTAGGTAATTGCCCGTGCCCACTGCTAGGTTGTTTTGGTTTTCTCCTGGCAACCGGTTTACCCTACCTGCTCGTCCCCGTTTCCCCGCCTGCGGCTCCAGGAGTTACCAGATCCCTAGAGCCGTCGGCGAAGAGCCGCTAGCAGAGCCTCATTCCTTGCCAACGGCCCTCAGGCTCCGAGATACTCAAACACCTGATCATCCTTTATACTTCTAGGCAGATTCCCGGAATTTATAAAGGTAACCTGGATAACCTTACCTTTAAGCTGTTATCTAACACTATGTCTTTTAGTTCACGTAAAAACATTTTGGTTCAAGTTATCCACGTCTTCACAAATATTCCACGTTTTGAAGCGCTTCGTAGCTATCCCATCGTAATCGCTCTTATAGATCGCTACCTCGGAGTCAAACGGTAGACCACCTCTTATCACCACCTACTTCACCCATTTGTAGATCTCGAGGTCTGCCAACAGGAACCAGCTGACTCTAACAAGCCGCTTGAGATCGTGGAGAATGTCGTTCATGCATGCTATACTTTCCAGAATCTAACTCTCCATGTTCGATACTGAGCTTCGCTCTAACAATAGGTAATTGTAAGGCTTGTAACAATAGGTTTACCGACAAAGATATTATCAAAACACGGTACAGCCATTCAAACACTAGTGGTTACATTGCTGTGCTAGTTAGGTTAGAGTAGGATATAAACGTATAGGATTGAAATAACGTTCTACCCACATGTACTTAAAATCTCGAAGCCGAACTATGAACAAAAGATAAAGCTACTGCCACCTAGTAGTAGGTAGGTTAGTAGATGTCGTAACAGAGATTGTAGTAGTATCGCTACCTATTTGCTAACTAAATACGTGAGCTAGATAAAGACTATTGCTGAATCCCTGAGGGACAAATCTATGGAGCTATCTTACGTCATTAAGAGGTTATATATGTAAACTCTAGCAGTACAAGACCTAGCATGTTCTTATTGAGTTGTTATAGAAATATAGGTTTGATAAAGAGATGGAGAACACAAGGTAGTTGAATGTTGCTGGCAGTCATTACCCCTAGTTACACTTTACTGTACTTTGCTAATCCTTAGTTTAGGATGTATTTTTATTTTATTGTGTTCAAATTTATTGCTAAAAATGTGTTACTCAGCTTCTTTCTTCGTAGATTCTTCCAATTCCACTATCTCCCATATAACTATTCCGTTCGGATCGGGACACTGAACCAGTTTTGTTCTCGGTAACCAATCGTTTTCCTCTACAATGCTTCTCTGCTTAGCTGGTATCAGGGGAAGTATGCTTGATAGCGCATATATACATACATGTTTGTTTCTCCCTGGAAGACTTAGTCTACCGCCATCTACTCTAAAGCAGTCTCCTACAATGTGGTTTGTACACACCCCTCTAATCTCTTTAACTCTAATCAGCAGGGACTTCATCGTACATCCCTTCTTTAGCTAAACCATGTAATCCATCCATAGACTAGTATCATTATCACCAGTATAGGCATAGCTATTTTTGCCCAGAGGTACATTATTTTCCATGGGATCGATTCCCTATGTAACCCTAGTTCATCCAACACTATCTTTTTATTTACGAACCAGCCGAACGCTACTATGGAGAATAGTGAGGCTATGGGTAGCATTGTGCTACCCCAGAAGAGATCGTTGTATAGCAGTACGTCTATGCTTAGCATTGAGGGTATACCTAGTAGCACCTCTATTAACCCCATGATGAGTACAGCCCTCTTTCTCGAAATCCCAAACCTATCCATTGCGTCAACGAATATCTCAAAACCTGGGACAGCAGATAGCAAAGCAGCAAATAGTAGTGCTGTAAAGAATAGCGTGGATATCGCTGTTCCCCCGGGTAGATGTCTAAAGATCTCTGGTAATGTAATGAACATTAGTGGTGGACCGCTTTGCGGATCTATCCCAAAGGCGAATACAAGTGGCAGTATGGCTAAGCCAGCTATGAACGAGGCCACCGTATCGCCAATAGCCGTGTAGAAAGCGCTTCGCACGATTCTCTGGGTTTTAGACATATAGGAGCCGTATATGAAGATCCAGGTAGAGCCAAGCCCTAGTGAAAAGAATACTTGACCCATTGCCGCTAGCACTGTAAACCCGGTTACATTTTCCCATACAGGTTTCAGATAGAATGCTAGTCCAT
>JAWAXJ010000206.1:0-3073 GCA_038896955.1 Desulfurococcaceae archaeon | reverse complement strand
CAGAACGTCTCAGTAAGTTCTGGCACGACATTTACATAGTAGACCTCCAGCAAATCCTCCTTCCACTAAATAAAATGATGTTCAAGCGTCTGAGCCTCAAAAATGCGCCACAAATATTGAGTAACTTGAAGTGTAAAATATCATCTCAGAGTATTGAGGGAGGGGAAATGATTAAGGAATGGTATGAAAGGCAAGACTACGATAAAATCAGAGAGAAAAATAAGAAAGACTTAAAGGTAACTCGGGACATATATCACTGTATTAAAAACTATAGTCAAAAATGAGAGTTATTCTTTACTTCTTCCCCCTTGCTTTATCAGCCTCATTGTGAAGTTTTTGTGCTTGCCTGGGGGTCTACTTGATACCTGAACTTGCCGTTGCATTTCGGGCACTGGCATAGGGTGACGTCCCAGAAGCTGAACCCCCACGACTTGAGGGTCTTCACAGTAATATCCCGTTGCCTTTAAGAGTTCTTGAGACCATGAAAGAGGAGGGACTAGGAAAAGCGAAAATACCTAACGATGCGGACTTCCTGTACTACCCCTTGATAGAGCTCCTAACAAAGCTGATTTCAATAAGTTTCTAACCAAGGAGATAGGTGTAGAGAATAGCGGTCTCACCACGTGAATCTTTACAACTGAAAGCTTCGCTCTTTAGGGCGGGGAGGAGGTCGGAACACCGACAAAGGAAGAGAGTTGGGTTAACACATATAACTAGCTATCGATGGAGTAGAATAAGTTTTTTATTGGTTCTAAATAGGGAATGTTAAGTGATTGCTTTGTCCGCAGTGTGTTATGTGGTGAGGGAGAGACTATGGTTAAGTGAGAGGGGTGTAGAGGAAGAAAATTTGTGGGTAACGAGAGTTAAGATAGATGACCAGGAAATAGACGTTGAGAAATACGCTATCATAAGTTTTGACCCCTCCACCAACCCTAAAGAACAAGAAGAAGTGGTAGTTCTCTCCTTGAGAGGACTAAGAGGCGATGTTATACATTTAGGATTGCCTAAAGACCTTACTTCACTACTCGAAAGTATTAGGAGAATAGTTGAAAATGACCCCAATATAATCGAAACAATAGAGGTACACATCCCGAGAGAATGGCTTATGAAGAAATGTAAAGTAGTCGTGATAGACGGAGAAAGCAATTCAATCTAAATATTTCATACCATATCTTAACTATAGCAGAACCTCCAGCGAAAAGAGATCAGTCTTCCGATTAGTCTTAGTGAGGTAGATAGTTACATGTTGCTTTTTCATTTTCTTTGAAAGTTCTAAAGGATGAAAAGATATTATCTTTTCATTTCTCTTAATTAGTGTTAAGCGAAAACTCATTGTAATACAAGAATCAAGGTGGTGTATTACGTTGGATCAAGCGGTGTCTACAATGGACTAGGCTTGCTTAAAGAACCTCTTCCTTTTCCATAAAATGTAAAACATGTAGTGAGAAACGTGGGAAACCAAAGGTTCATGAACCTTTAGCTTCCACCGATTTTCCGGACCCCTGCACCTCCAATTAACTTTGCTTGATGATGGTAAGGTTGAATTACTAGGCGTCTAGGAGGGGCTTACTTTCGTGTTTTGCGAGAAAGAGAAGGCTAACTGGGCCAAGACCGCCATGAATAACTCGGCGAAGTGTACGCCTAGCCTTCTAGGCTTCTCGACGTACTCTACGACAGTATTGTCCATGGGTATTGCCCTCTGAGAAAACGTGTACAGAAGGTTGTTGAGCAGGTTCCTGGGGGTACTCTTGAATACTTAACACGTGGAGTGCAACGCGAAGCACTACCTAAGCATCTCCTTAGTCTAGGAACTCCTTGTTAACTACACACCGCGGAAAATCAGTAGGTTGATACATGAAACCCCATACAGCTCTACTAAAGAACCCGAGCACTAACCCATTGAAAGAAACACAGCTAGGTTCTCCTAGGCAAAAACCAGTGCTTAAAACAACCATCTCTGTATCTCCAATAGTCTCTTCTGTTGTTTCCAGCGTATAGCATCCCAGTTAACGTACTTATCGATGTCTTCAGGTACCTGGAAAACAGCTATATGCCTGTCGTTAGCGGTGGCAACGAACGGCACATAGATGTTCTTGGTCTTGAGTATAGCAGCGTAGCTGAAGACTTGTCCCAGCACCTCCTCAGAGGTTACATGAAACTTACGTTCAGCTCTGTAGGTACCCCTTTCCTCGTACTTCTTCTTGGTCTCGATCAGCAGTAGTGGTTTATCGCCATCAACTAGAACCACTATGTCTGGGTAGCGCTTGTAGCCGCTGTACTTAACCTCGTAGTTCAGCACTACACGTACAATGGGGACGTCGTTGAACTTCAGACCTCTCTTAGCGAAGTCCCCCAAGTATGCTGAGAATCCTCTGCTGAACGAAGACCACCGCTACGCACCCTTCATCAATTCATTAAGGGATCTCAGTAAGGGGTCGAGCTTCTTACGCCTCTCTTCAGGAGGACCTAGGTTCAAAGCTGGATCCCAGGTTACGAGATCCAGCAACACCTTGACATCAGATAACATTACGCCATACGACTTCAAGCACCTCTTAATCCTGCCGAGCAGGTTATTTAGCGTGATCTCGCCCCTCATGTAGCCAATGATAGAGCCCTTCAACCAATTCAGAGCCCACTCTCTCACGAATCCCGTATCCATATAGTATATCCCATATAGGTATAGGGTATTCAAGCCTAATAAACTTAATGGTTAGTACGTTTTAGCAAGCATGAGCGCGCTATAACCAAGTTTCAGTATAAATTGCATGCATTGCATTAACTCAATTAGTAACCCTGTAAACACGACAATCTGCTGGGCAATCGCAGGAGCAAACTGGCTCAGAAGAAAGAGAAAAACCAAACCCACTGAAAAATAAAAACCCCCTAACTTTTTTCTTTTTAAATAGAAAGAGATGAAACAATATAATTCTCCAAGTTTAGAGAACTTATAACGGCATTACATTCATGGCGTGAGAGGGGTGCCCCCGAAGGCCCCTAAGGGTTATGCAAACCCAAGACTAATGCAGGGGAAAAGAGATGAAGCAATGAAGTCAACAGATATAAAACTACATCA
>JAWAXJ010000205.1:0-3082 GCA_038896955.1 Desulfurococcaceae archaeon | reverse complement strand
TTTGACGTGAAGCCTGAGACCAGCTACGATTGGAGGGACCTGATCCCGAGGGAGAAGGAGCAGGTAATAGAGACTCTCAGCCACTCATCAAAGTTGCTTGTGACACTACCTAAGGAGTTTGACGCCGTTGTTATGAATCCCCCGTACACCAGGCAGGAGGAGATGGAGGACCTGCTGGCTGGGGAGAAGGAGAAGGCTTACAGAACATGCATTAACGACTGGAAGTCCATGAGTAGATACCCTAAGGAGAGAGAGCCCAGACTGAGTAAGAGGGCGAGCATCTACGTCTACTTCTTTATTCACGGGGGGAGGTTCCTCAGGGAAGGAGGGAGGATGGGGTTCATCACCTCAAACTCCTGGCTTGACGTGGACTACGGTTACGACCTGCAGAGGTTCTTCCTAGAGAACTTCAAGGTGGTGGCGGTGATAGAGAGTAAGGTCGAGAGGTGGTTCGAGGACGCAGACATCAACACAGCGATAACAATACTTGAGAGGTGTAGCGACCAGAAAGAGAGAGACGACAACCTAGTTAAGTTCGTGCAACTGAAGAAGCCTCTGAGCGAGCTCATACCGCCCGCCAAGGACGAAAAGGAGAGGTGGTCAAGCGTTGAGAAACTAGTCAAACTCATAGAGAACGTCAACCACTACTTCGAGGACGACAAGATAAGGATCTACGTAAAGAAGCAGAGAGAACTCTGGGATGAGGGCTTCAACGAAGAAACGGGTGAATACGAGGGGACGAAGTGGGGGAAATACTTGAGAGCGCCCCCAATATTCTTCAAGATCCTGGAGAAAGGCAAAAACATCCTCGTCCCGCTGAAGGAGGTCGCCGAAGTGAGGAGAGGCTTTACAACTGGCGCTAACGAGTTCTTCTACCTGACTGAGGAGGAAATAACAAGTAAGTGGGGTATCGAGAGGGAGTTTTGGATGCATCCGGTAACACTAGATGAGTGGCTCAAGATAAGACCCTACATACCGGATGAGGATGTGTGGGTGGATAAGAATGGTGAGTACTTCAAGCAATCACAGTACTCGAAGCAGTATAGGCCTGAGGAAGTCCTGATAGACGGAAACGTCATCTGGGTACCAAACTACGTGATAAAATCACCTAGGGAATGCAAATCAATACTAGTCAATCCGAAAGACCTCAAGTACAGAGTTCTCCTAATACATAAGGACAAGCCCGAACTAAGAGGGACTAGAGTCTTAAAATACATAGAGTGGGGTGAAGCGCAAGGCTTCCACAGAAGACCAACATGTGAATCAAGACAAAGATGGTACGACTTATCAGAAGTCATTGGAGACCTACTTTGCATGATGAGCATAAACGACAGGCACATCTTTTGGTATAATGTTCCAAGATGTTGTATTGATGCTAGACTCTATGGTATAAATATAAAAGACAAGGAGTTCATAGGGGTGCTTTCAGGTATTTTAAATTCAACAATATTTACGTTATTCATCGAATTATGGGGGAGAGTAAACCTTGGGCAAGGAGCGTTAGACGTTAAGGTTTACGAATACTCCCAAATACCTATTATCAATCCTTCTAAGCTAAACATGGAGCTACGTAAGAGGCTTCTGGAAGTGTTTTCGAAGATGGGGGAGCGTGAAATCGGTTCTGTTTTTGAGGAGATTGGTGCTGATTCTCCGGAGGGGGTTTCGCTTGATAAGGTGAAGCCTGATAGGAGGGAGCTTGATAAGATAGTTATGGGTGAGATACTGGGTTTGAGTGAGGAGGAACAACTTGAGGTTTACCGTGCTGTAGTGGATCTTGTTAGGTCTAGGCTCGAGAGAGCAAGGTCTGCTGGAAGGAGGAGAGGTAGGAGTGACGTCGAGATTGATAAGTTGGTAAGTGATGTTTTGAGGGACCTTGAGGTGCTTTACGGGATTAAGGTGCTGAGGTTCCCTGAGGATTACGTGGGTGATGCCCCAGTTAACAGGGTCGTTGAGGTGCCTAGGGGCTCGAGGATCGAGTACGGTGTTAACCTCTTAGGACCGTACGTCAAGATAGATGATGTGATGATTAGGTGTGGGAGCGTCCACGAGGCGAAGTACTTGGCTTTCGCCGCCATAGCCGGGAAGACTAGTGTGGGCGTACCGCAGGACACTAGTACGCTAATCAGGGCGGTGGAGGAAAGGGAGAGACACGTCAGGGAAGCGCAGGCAATACTTGAGGGGTACCTGAATGAGGTCATACCTGACAAGAAGGTGAGGGAGGCAGTCCGCTACAGAGTAGCTAAGCATTTAGGCATACCAATCCGTTAACTCCTTGAAGGCGCATAGGGTTTTCTCCATAGCAAGACTTAAATAGTGGGTAGTCTCATAGTTGATTGGGGTGTACGTGATACCCTCGCTTGAGCACGGGTTTGAGAGTGTTTTAGCGGGGTTTGTAACGTTCTTAGTATTAGGTATGTTGCTTAATGTCTTGTTTAGGGGTGCGGGCGTTATAATTTTCTTGCTTCTGAGTATCTTATCACTCGTAGGTGAGGCTGAGAAAATGAAGTACTGGAGCTCTTCATACCTTCTAGGCTACCTCATGGGCCAGGCATTAATCATGCGGGTAATGCCAGACACATTTTCACTAATAGCTATCATATTAGGAACCATGATACTACTTAGTAGAATCATTGGGAGCTTCCCAGAATAATTAGAAGGAACCTTTAAATCCGAAAACCCTTAACTACATAATCAGGTGTTTTCTTATGTGTGGTAGTATCTTCTTATAATTCTCGTCTAGGATGGGGGTCCAGTCCGTGTAGTGCTTCCCGCCTATGCTTGAGACCCTACCCTGGAACGCCTCAATGTCTTCTGAGTCTATGCCTATTCTCTTCAGCAGTTGCCTCCACCATTTTCTAAAATATTTTATTTGTAGTCCCGTCTCCTTAAACGTCTTCTCTATGGTGTCCTGATGGGGTACGGGTCCTGAGTACTCTCATATACTTCCTTGGGTAGATAGAGGGCGAACACGTTTTTGAGGCCCTCTGGAGGTCTAGGTGTACTCTAACGTACTCGCCTAGGTCTACGGTCCTCAGCTCATTCACGTGCTTGATTAGGTGGGTTGCTTCAGTTCCCCCTGCAT
>JAWAXJ010000204.1:0-3096 GCA_038896955.1 Desulfurococcaceae archaeon | reverse complement strand
CCTGAAACACCATCATTCATAAGAATACTAAACCACTACCGCAGAGCAATAGTTTTGAACTTTGGAAGAGCAATGCAACCAGCACTACGTAGCTTCAGGACGAGATCAGACTGGGTTGTCGACATAATAGCTGAAGCTCTTCCGCAAACAATACTCCTGTTTACAACCGCCAACATAATCATATTCTTTACGCAGATATACCTAGGTTTACTATTATCCAGGAGGTACGGTACCTTAGCCGACAAAATAGCTGTAAGCCTAGCACCCCTCTCATCAATGCCCGGCTGGTTCTACGGAGTATTCCTACTCCTGCTCCTAGCGGTATGGCCTAGACAAGCGTTCGGTATAACGATATTCCCGGATGGAGGTATGACTAGTCAGCCTCCACCAGAGGATCCACTGATGTTAGCGCTGGACATTCTATGGCACATGGCATTACCCATAATATCCTGGATGGTAGCATACCTACCTATAGGAGTATACCACTACCGAACGTTCTTCCTCCTGTTCTCAACTGAGGAGTACGTTGAGTATGCGAGAGCACGAGGAATACCGGAGCAAACGATAGTCAGAAGGTACATTCTAAGGCCAACGCTACCTCCAATAATAACATCGTTTGTTCTAATACTGATATCATCATGGATGGGTGCAATCATCACAGAGAGAGTCTTCAACTGGCCTGGTTTAGGAACAGTGTTAAACCAAGCAATAGGTGGTGGCATAAACATGGATCCACCAGTAATAGTTGGAATAGTAGTGATATACGCATACTTATTAGCAATCAGCGTCATAGCACTGGACATAGTGTACGCCATAGTAGACCCGAGAGTTAGAGTTGGAGGTGAGTAATCAATGGCAGTACGTGGTAAAGCAGCTCTAAGAGCACTGGTTCACTTCAAGTCGTTCATAGCCGGGTTGATCATCATAGTATTCTTCATATCGCTTTCGGTGTACGCTGCTGTAACATGGCCATTCGAGGAAGCAATAGCGAAGTGGAACAACGCTGAAGCGTGGGCTGATATACCCGAGTGGGCTCCACCAGCATGGATACAGTACTTCACCGGAAGAAAGGAGATAGTAGGTTCCCTCTACATAGACAGGTTCAATGTACCGAGAAGATTCGTTAACATGTCTAGCGAGGTCCTGTATGGAGGACTAGAGATTAGGAGAGTTGAAATAAACTTCACATACGACTACGATGTTTTCCCGAGATCAGGGCGTTTATCTATACAACCAGTTCCCAGAGACGACACGGAGTTAACAGAGAACATTGGAGTAAGAGTAACACTAGTCAAACCAAATGGTTTAAGCATATTGCTATACGAGGGGTTGGTTAGTCCTCGTGGTACAACCATTGGTATAATTCGTCAACCAGGCGAAGAACACCCTGTCGTTAGAAGGTATAGAGTGCTGCTACGTAGAGCTTACGATGTTAATCTCACAGTATCACTAGACCCGGTACAGGTTCTATTCATGGACGACGAGGAGTTTATTAATTCTAATCAAACAAGTATAAGGCCTTTGAAAGGATCCTACATGCTAGTATATGAGTACATCGTTGTGACAGGGCTTGAGACCCTTGAAGTTCAGCTTCTACTGAGGGGAACGCTCTACGGTCTTCTAGGTACCGATTGGCAAGGAAAAGATCTCTTCATGGGCATCGCATGGGGAGCACCAATAGCTCTTTCATTCGGATTACTGGCATCACTCATTACCACGCTATTAATCATGGTAATAGCAGCTACAGCTGCATGGTTCAGAGGTGCTGTTGATGAGGGTGTTTCAAGAGTAAACGAGATCTTTATGATAATACCGTTCCTACCAACACTAGTGTTAATAATGCTGTTCTACGGTTTCACGGTTTGGACATTGCTGTTAATGGTCATATTCCTCAGTACTCTGGGAAGCGGTGGGTTGAAAACTCAGAGAGCAATGTTCCTCCAGATACGCGAAATGCCATACATCGAAGCAGCGAGAGCCTATGGTGCAAGTAGCTTTAGAATAGTGTTCAGGTACATGGTTCCAAGAGTACTCCCGGTTCTAATACCAGGCATAGTAACATCCGTACCATCGTTCGTCTTCCTTGAAGCAGCATTAGCATTACTTGGAATATCAGACCCAAGAACAATAACCTGGGGTAAAATCCTAAACGAAGCATTAGAGAAGCAAGCACTGTTCGTTGGAGCGTACCACTGGATCCTAGCACCATCAGTATCCTTAATGCTACTATCGATAGCATTCGCAATGATAGGATTCACCCTGGACAGAGTATTTAACCCGAGACTTAGACAGCTCTAGGAAGGTGTTGTAATGTGAGTACGATCTTAGAGGTGGAGAACTTAAGGCTGTACTACAGAACCATGAGCGGCCCCGTGAAAGCACTAGAGGAAGCAAGCCTAAAGCTCAAGGAGAAAGAAACCATTGCTCTACTCGGAGAATCCGGATGTGGTAAAACAACACTAGCTAGAGCAATAATGAGGTATCTCCCCAGGAACGTAGCTGAGTACAGTGGAAGCATAAAAGTTGAGGGAGTTGAGACAATAACCATGAGCAATAGAGAGTTCGACTCGAAGATCAGGTGGAAGAAGATATCCTACGTATCACAAGCAGCACTAAACTCGCTGAACCCCGTCATCAAGGTAGTAGATCACCTGATAGAACCTCTCATCATTCACTACAAGGTTGATAAGGAAACAGCTGTTGAAAAGGCAAAAGAGATAATTAAGAGAGTGGGAATAGCTGAGAGCTTCCTGTGGAGATACCCCTTCGAGCTCAGCGGTGGAATGAGGCAAAGAGTAGTGATCGCCATGTCGCTTATAACAAACCCAAGGATCGTCATCCTTGATGAGCCCACATCGGCTCTTGATGTTATGACGCAGGCTAACATACTGAACATGCTGAAGGAGATTAGAGACAAGATGAACCTATCGTACATATTCATAACACACGACATAGCTGTCTCCAGCGAGTTAGCAGACAAGGTTGCAGTAATGTACGCAGGGTACATAGTGGAGCTAGGACCAGCTGAGAAAGTCTACGTTGATCCAATGCACCCCTATGCGAAAGGACTCCTTAACAGTGTTCCAAGGCTAAGAA
>JAWAXJ010000203.1:0-3106 GCA_038896955.1 Desulfurococcaceae archaeon | reverse complement strand
TTAGGAGACCTGGTTATGTACCTACCGATGATTTCGTAATCTGCTCCAGCACAGAGAGCACTACCTACCTCAGCCCCTTGTACACCGATACCTGGAGAGTATATGCGTAGATTGTTTCCAGCGATTTGCCTTGCTCTCCTGATCAAGCTTGGCTTGTTCGCGGGCACAACAACTCCGTGAACTCCTAGATCTAGCGATAGATTAACCAGCTCCTCGAAGTGCTTATCTATGAACTCCTCTGAGCCTCTGTGACTCATGGAAGCAACAAGAATAACGTCAAGCCTATACCTGCTGGCTGCTTCCACCAGCTTATCAATGGAACCTCTTAAACCGATAAACCCATGAGCGATCACAGCGTCCGCTCTGTACCTTGAAATCTTCTCGGCAACGTTTACCAGGATGTCTCCGATATCAGCTAGTTTGAAATCAACTATTACTCTTCCTTTACAGGTGCTTTTGATCTCGCTTACTACTTTTAAACCTTGTTCGAGAACAAGTGGTAAACCAACCTTGTATCCATATGCTACTTCACACGTTTCCTCAACGATGTCGTATACCGTGTACTCTCCACTGGGTCCAAAGGGTGGGTCTAGTGCAATTACGAGCACAAGCCCTTTACAGCATATGATGTGGAGAGGAATATAAAGCCTGTTTCAGATGACTTGACCATCGCTGAGCTTGTGTGTTTTGTGTTATCAGTGTTGAAAGCTGGTTAATCGGTTACCTCGATGATTACCTCAACGGGTTCGTCATTCTCAAGCATCCAGGCTTTGTGTTCTCCGGAGGTACTGCTCACGATTAACCATACAAGAGAACCACTGTTTCTCATACCTTTAACGTCCTCGAGGCTTGGGTAGGGTGGAGCAGGGTGACTGTGAGCTAGGAGAACCACCTGTTCGCCTCTTTCCTCGGCTTCCCTGTAAACTCTGTAAACACAGAGAGGATCAGCTGTGAACCTTAACGTGGGTTTATCGGATACGTTCGGGCACTCGATAACACTGTTTACGGTTACTCTGTCATCCCTTAGGTAGCCTACCCCTAGGAAAACCCTTTCGTAGGTTACTCCTTTGCAGGAGCTGATGATGTAGTCGAGAACTCTTCGTGGAATAACCAGTTTAACCATGTGCTTGCACCATGGAATGCTTACTTTGTCTACCAAGCTTTATAGGGATTAACATGGTACATTAAACCTGGTTGAAGGTGTACATGAAGTCGGTTTTAAACACTGTAGTAATGCAACTTGAAAACCTAATCAGAGTTCTCGAGGAGAAGAACTACCCAGATTACTGCAGAAGAGAAGTTGCTAGGTTGAAGACGAAGCTGGAGAACGCGCAAGCACCGTTGATTCCTTCGCGAGTAATATGGGATAAGTACATTGCCTTGATGTCGGCGATAGAAGAGGCTATTGCAACAGCGAGTAGAGAAGTTGATAAGCTCGTGGTTTGCTCAATCATTAATGGTGTCAAGGAGTACAGCGAAGGATTCTACAGTGCTCTCCGAAGAAGCTACTACATTGAGAGGATTCAAATAGCATTACCCGTTATAGTAGCATTCTCAGCATTTGCGTATAGAGTTTTAAACGAGATTTCTCCTGAAAACTTGTACTTGCTTGCAACATCACTAGTTTCCCTCGTACTGGTGTTTGCAAAGCCAATTGTAGGCTTAGCTCTTCTCGGCCTTCTAGGGGTTCTAGTGCTGTACACGGCAACTACTCCAGTTGACTCAATGTTAGGTGTCCTACTCTTGTTTGCCAGTGTATCGTACACATATGTGCTTTACACCACGAGATCAGCTGGGTTTGAGAAGAAGCTTAGAGAAGTATCGGAGAGTATTCGTAGTATGATAGTGCAAGGTATGAAGCCCAGAGGCTTAGACGTAGATGAAGCATTGTCTCAGGCGATAGAGAAGTACAGAGTTCCAAGCAACGGTATCTTCAAGTTCATTGATAAAACCGAGGTTTTAAGATACAAGGCTGTTTTAATGAAAATAGCTGTGCACAACCTTAGTATTATAAAGGGAGTTGAAACTAGGAGTAATGGGATGTGAACATGGGTGGCTTAAAGAAAACCAAAGTTGCTACAACTCAAACTGGTGGTGAAAAGGGTAAAGAAATAAGAATAGTCACAAAGCACGTAGTTACCGTTAGCGATGTAGAGAAGAACCCAAGGCTAATTAAACTACTGTACGTTCTATCCATACCAAGGGATGGCATCAGCGAAAAAGGGTTAACGTACGTTCTTTACTATATGAGCGAGAAGAACAAGAGCATAGGTTACACGTTCACCACGGTGGGTGGAACGCCGGTAAGCAGAGATCTAATGAACGATCTAACGCTACTCAAGTACACCGGCTTAGTTGAAGTAGATGAGTCAAAGAAGCTCAGAGTTACAGGCATGGGTAAAGAGCTCCTCGACAAGGTCTCCCAGAAGATGCTCAGTGACTTCGAGGAGCTAAGGAAGCTTTTCGAGGAAAACTGGCCTAAGGTTTTACCAATAGATGTAGAAGTCTCGTTGAAGTCGAGGAAACGCTAGATAACTGGTGTTGGTGGCTGTCTTTTCTGCTCTTTCTCCTCTCTTACGAGTCTAATGGTGAACAGTGGGTTTATCATGTTGTTTTCTTCTAGTTTCCTTAGGTACTCGGAGAACTTGGAGGTATGCTCTACGTCCAGGTCTATCAGCAGGTAGAATATTTGTCTTAGTTTCTCCCAGAGATCAACGAGCATTTCCCTGGGCATGTGTGTTGTTATCAAGGGATCCTTCAGCCAGTTGTCGAATGCTTCAATGGTTCTCTCCATGTGCTGGAATGCTAGTCTTGAGAGTGTTATTAGTGTAAGTCTATCTGCTTCCCTATAGGCTTCCTCAGCCTTCATGAACAAGCTTTTCACTTCCAGCTGTTTTTTAACCCATGATTCCAGGTTTTCGTAGAATCCGGTCATTTAGATATGCACCCTTGAGTCTTTAAGCTAAAATCTACTTTATACTTTTCGGTAACTCTACTTTATGCTTTTCGGTTCCATAGTACTAGAGGTGCTTTTTAAACAGTTCAGCGGATTTGCTTTAAAGCTGATAAACTGAAAAGTATAGTCTAGACATGGATTTAGACTTCG